>NZ_CP163424.1:600000-867500 GCF_041429795.1 Algimonas porphyrae
CGCGTGACAGTCTAGGCGGCTCGCCCGACGGTCTGGATCTGGCTGAGTGCAGCCTCGATTTCTGCTTTCGTCACGGGATGGGTCAGCACATGATCGAACATCGCGTCATCGGCATCAACACCGGTCTGTCCGGGTCGTGCCAGTGCAATGAGGGGAACCTGCCCCGCTGGCACGGGCAATTGCCGAATTCGCGCCGCCGTATCACGTCCGCCCAGCGCGGGGCTGTGCAGGTTCAGAATGACGACGTCGAAACGTTTGCGCTCGAGCTGTTCAATCAGCTGGTCGGCCTGATCGACGGCGACTGTCTGGCAGCCCATTGATTTGAGCGCGGCACGCATTTCGCTGGTCTGAAGGGTCAGGTCATCCCCGACCAGTAAGGTCAGGGAGGATAGGGCCGTCGCTCCCTGTGCCGACAGTCTGGCGGGCGAGACGTCCGTCGTCTCGGCGAAGAGCTGCTGCTCCAGCATCAGGTCGATAATTTCTTCCGGCTCGCTCAACGCGTCCAGGCCAGCGGGTGCCGGGGCGGTAAGTGTCTGCGGGCCGGCTTCTGCGGCAAGCATTGTTTCTGCCTCGACCGCCAGTTCGGGCTCATAGGCATCGGCGCGGGGCAGGCGCGCCGTGAAATGAAATTCGGATCCGCGCCCTTCGCGCGAGGTGACGGTCAGGTCGCCATCCATCATGCGGGCCAGTTTGCGGGCAATCGCAAGGCTGAGACCTGCGCCGCCATATTTACGCGTCATGGTGCTGTCGGCTTGCAGGAAGGGTTTGAACATGCGTTCCTGCACGGCTTCGCTGATCCCCTGACCCGTATCGGCCACAACCAGGCTCAGCGCCATATGTTTGGGCCCGTCCGGTTCGGCGGTGGCGTGCAAATGGATGCGGCCTTCATGCGTGAAGCGGACGGCATTTGACAGCAGGAAGCGAACGCATTGGCGAATCCGTTTCTGGTCGCCGACGATCAGCGTACCGACTTCGGGCGCAACATAATGGCTGAAGGCGACGTTTTTCTGTTCTGCCGCAGGCTCCCAGCTTTTCGCTTCTGCCGTAATCGTGCGCGACAGATCGGCCTCGTCAGCAGCCAAAGCCAGACGGTTGCCTTCGATCGTGGACATGGTGATCAGACTGTCGAGCAGATCGAATAGAAGTTGTCCGCTCTCCTGCACCGCCTCGGCCTGGGCTTTTGTTGTCGGGTCGGAGGCATTGTGGATCATGGCGTCGCTAATGCCGATGATACCGTTCAGCGGAGTCCGCAGCTCATGATTGACGATACCGAGGAATTCGGTCTTCATCTTCTCCGCAGAGAGCGCGTCTTTCTGGAGCGCCTGGACCTTGCGGCTGAGCTTTTCGCGGTAGCGCAGGAAGGCCAGCAGCATGTTGAACGCGATGGTCAGGACAGCCAGCAAGACCCAGAGCAGGCGGTTCATCTTGGTCTGCTGTTCCAGCTGTACAGCCTTCAACGCCGCTTCGCGTGCCAGTGCATCTTCGCGTTCCAGCTGACGCCCTTGCGTGTTCTCCAGACTGGACAGAAGAGCGGTCATATTGGCCGAGTTTGAATTCTGGACGCGGGAGATGATCAGGTCGGTCCGGCGCTTCATCAGCGCCAGCGCGAAAGCCGAGTCTTCGCGGTGCATGGCAATCAGGGCTTCCGCATGAATGACGGCTTCGGCGGTGATGTCGTTAAGCAGCTCGTCGCGACTGTAAACCCAGCCCTGTTCCGTCATGATCGCGCGGGCTTCCGCTTCGCGGCCGAGCCCGGCAAGGCCGAGCATATGGGCATAATGCGCGCGCCTGCGGATCTGAGGGTGTTTGGTGACGGCCAGTGATTGCCGGGCCAGATCGCGGGCTTCTGCGTAGCGCCCGACTTCGACAAAGGTCTGTGCCACATAGACCTCGCCCAAGCCTTCGATCATATTCTCGGGCTGGGGTTCGATCAGCATCAGTTCTGCAACTTGGGCCGCGCTTTCAAAATCCCGGACCCGATTAAAAGCATAGACGAAATTGGTCATCAATTCGTAGCGATTGAGGGTTTCCCCGATGGCTGCCTTGGCCTTGCGCTGCGTCCGGGCCGCGTCGAGCATGAATACAGGATTGCCTTGAAGTCCGTGCAAGGTCATGGCGACTTCGGATGCCAGCAGACGGGCACTCGTGGCCCAGTCCGACAATTCCGTCGGTATAATATGCATCGCTTGATCAAGGTGCTCTGCGGCCCGAACCGTATCGTTGAGTGACACCAGGGTGAAGGCCGTCAGGCTCTCGGCAATGGATTCGATGTACCAGTCGGTCTGATGCGGGTGGGATTGAAAATAGCTTCTGAGTTGATCGAATCGATCGACCTGATTCTCATTGTCGAACAGGGTGAGGACGGTTTCGGAAAAGTCCAGAATGCGAAGGGAGGCGGGCGACATGGCGTTCGCCTCCGCGCGGGCCGTTTCGACCGCGGCCTCGATCCGGGATTTGTCCGCATTGACCAGGGCTTCGATCAGCTCGTTCATGAGGTCGTAACCCAACCGGTCGCGCTTGCGAAGCGACAGTTCGACCGGATTGACGGGTTCGGCTTCACTGAAAAAATCGACGACCGCGTCGCTGATCAGAATAGATCTGTCCGAGGCCTGTGCCAACGGCACGCAGCACAGGCTGAATAAGCAGCTCAGCCAGAGATATCGCGCAAAGAGTGTCAAAACATACCCAATCTCCAGATCGGCTAGCCTGACGGGCTTAAGGAACGGTATCTTTACAAAAGAAAACCCGCTCAGATGAGCGGGTTTGTGTCCACATGATGAAAGACAGCGAATGCTGTCAGTTTTTTAGAAGTCTTGGCCGACAATGATCGGCACGCCGCCGGTCACGACTTCGAGTTCTTCAACAGTCAGTTCACGCATTATATTGAGTCCTTCTCTTTGTGGTTGCGCGAGCGGATTATTCCACTCGCGGGAGAATACTTAAGCAAAAGTAAACTTCCCCTATCAAGAGAAAAATGTATTATTTTGAGATTTTTTATAGTTAACGCACTGTAAATGCACTATTTTATGGTTAATCAGTTGTGTCAATTCGATGCGTTCTAACTGAGGTTGTGCAATAATTATTCATTAACTATGATTGTGACACTGTGATGACCCTGTCACTGGCCTCCAGAAAGGCCGGGCGGTGCGCAACGATCACCCGCGTCATGTCCAAACCGGACACAAGTGCGACGATCTGCGCCTCTGTCTCTGTGTCCAGATTGGCAGTGCCTTCGTCCAGAAACAGAATGTCGGGTTTCTGATAAAGCGCGCGGGCCAGCAGGAGGCGCTGTTTCTGCCCGCCCGACAGGATTGATCCCATATCGCCGATGACGGCCAGATAGTTCATCGGGATGGCCGCAATCGTTTCATGGATGCGGGCGGCCTGTGCGGCCTGAATGACGCGCTGCATGTCAATTTCCGGATCGAAGAAAGCAATATTATCGGCAATCGTTCCCGACAGGAGCCGGTCATCCTGCATCACCACGCCAACGCGGCTGCGCCAGTCCGCTGGGTCGATCGTGCTCAGATCCCGCCCATCGATCTGGATGCTGCCATCATTCGGCGCGTAAAGTCCCAGCATCAGCTTCATCAATGTCGTCTTGCCGCCGCCTGACGGACCGGTCAGCGTCACCATCTCGCCCGCTGCAACATCCAGATCGAAGTCTGTTACGACCAGCGGGTCTTCGGGCGAATAGGCGAAGGTCACGCCGTTCAGCGTAATCCGTCCCTCGAGCGGGCCCAGCGGGGCATAGCCATGCTGGTCGCGGTCGGGCGCAGCGTGGATAATGTCAGCCAGACGGTCGAGATGAAGCGACAGCAGACGGAATTCGTTGCCCTTGGTGACCAGCTGGACAACCGCATCCGCGAAATATTGCCGGTAGATCAGGAAGGCGACGAGCATGCCGACCGTGAAGGTGGATCCGCCAGGGTCATCCGGGGCCGTCATCATCCAGGCGGCAGCCACGACGACGGCAACGACCTGCACACCGATCAGCAATGTCTGCGCAAATGTCTGCGCCACCTGCCAGCGTTGATGGGCCATGTCGGAATTGATGAAATCGGTAAACAGATTGGCCCAGCTTGCCTCCCGCTCCGCTTCGCGGCCAAACAGCTTGACGGTCGTGGACGCCCGGATGCTCTCGATGACATGGCTGTTTTCCAGTGCCCGGGCATAGATGGCTTCTTCCTGAGTGGCGCGCAGTCGCGGGTAAAGAACCAAGGTCGCCAGTACGAGCAGGGCGGTCGTGATGACCACGATCAGCGCCAGCAGCGGCGAGAAGATGAACATGACGAACAGCATCAGAGTCGCCATCGCCCCGTCTATCAGAACGGAAACGACGGATTGGGATAGCGCTTCCTGAATCGGCTGTGTTGAATTCATCCGGCTGATAATGTCGCCGACATGGCGGCGTTCGAAATAGCGCACGGGCAGGCGGATCAGGTGACGAAAGATATTGCCGACCATCTGTCGTGACAGCTGCGCGCCGAAAGTCACGATCGTGTAACCGCGTGCCGCTTCGACGATGGCCCGCATCACGGTCAGCGCGCCAAAGCCGATCGCCAGAGCTATCAGCAAATTTCTGTTGCCACCTGGCAAATCGGGGGAGGGTAGGACGGCATCGACGATCAGTTGAAACAGAAAGGGTGCCATCAGAATCGTGCCCAGCAAAGCGATCGACAGGAGCAGTGTCTGCGCCACAGCGCGTTTGGCCCCGACGAGTGACGACCAGAGATCGGACAGGCGTGGGCGGATCCGGTCCGTGATGGGCTGGAAATCAGCCGCCTGCGTCAGTTCCAGCGCAACCCCGGTAAAATGATCGGAAACCTTGGACAGGGGCAATGTTCGCTGTCCGATGCCCGGATCGTGGATGAAAACCCGGTCGCCGCGTACGCGTTTCAGGACCACATAATGGTTCAGGTCCCAATGCAGGATGGCGGGCGTGGCCAGCTTGTGCAGCTGGTCCAGATCAACGCGCAGAGCCCGCGGCGACAGGCTGAGAGATCCGGCGATCTTGATGATTTGCTTCAGCGACGTGCCTCGCATGGAGAGCAGATATTTGTCCCGCAGCGAATTCAGATCGACGTCATGGCCATGATAGCGTGCCACCATGGCGAGGCAGGCCAGACCGCATTCCGTCATTTCCGTCTGCAGAATGACGGGGAGACGGCTGGAGAACAGCTCAGCCACGCAGCCAGCTCCAGATGGTCTGACCGTTCACATCGATTCCGAACAGGATTCCGCCAATCATCGACCCCACGCCCATGATCAGCACACCGACACACCAAAGCGGCAACGGACCACATAGAACCACCTCACCAAACAGAGCGCGCGAGCGGCGCTCCATGGCTTCCTTGCGAAATAGCTGGCTCATCGCCTCCCTCTCCATCGGGGGTTCCACAGACCCATTCATCCCTAGGCCTAGCGATGCGCTCTCTCTTGTAAAGAGAGGCTTTGAGGGGCAAAGCGCGGCACATGGATGTCTCTCAAACTGCGGGCTGGTGGTCGCTTCTTCCGCCCATTCTGGCCATTGGACTGGCCCTGTGGACCCGACAGGTCTTTTTGAGCCTCGGGCTCGGCATTGCAGCGGGTTATCTGATTTTGGCGGGCGGAAATCCGGTCGCGGCTACATTCGACACGATCGATGCCGTAGTGACTGTCTTTTCCGATGCGGGCAATACGCGCATCATTCTCTTCACCTTGGTCGTTGGCGCGTTGATTGCGCTGATCCAGCGCTCGGGCGGTGTGGCCGGATTTATCGCAGGCCTGCTGGCTTGGCTGGAGCGACGCACGCAAAAAGCCCAATCCAAGAATCAGCGCGTCCTTGTCGAACTGCTGGCGCTCGGCACAGGACTATTACTGTTCATCGAAAGCAATATTTCCATCCTGACGGTCGGTACGCTGTTTCGCCCCGTGGCAGACAAGCTCGGCATGCCCCGCGAAAAGCTGGCGCTGATCGCCGATACGGGCTCAGCGCCGTCCTGCGTGCTCATCCCGTTCAATGCATGGGGCGCCTATCTGATGGGGCTGATCGCCGCGGAAGGTCTGAGCCAGCCCTTTTCGCAACTGGTGCAGGCGACGCTGCTTAATTTCTATCCGATGCTGATCCTGGTCGTCCTCATTATCGTCATTCTGTCGCGCAAGGATATTGGCGAGATGAAAACCGCCGAAGCGCGAGGCACGATCCTGCGTGACGGGGCCGTGCCGATGATTGCAGATGAGGCAGCGGAGACTCCGCCCGTGCCGAAAATATTGTCCGGGGCCATGAAGCCCCGCGCATTCAACATGATCCTCCCGATCCTGACAATGGTCGTTCTGGTCCCGCTTTTCCTGATCATGACGGGTGAGGGGGACGGCTGGTTCGCCCGCATGCAGGACGGCTCAGGTTCTTCGGCCGTGCTCTATGCGACCAGCCTCGCCGTCATGCTCGCCATGCTGCTCTATAAGGTGCAAGGCATTCTGGGGGTGCGGGAGAGCATGGAGACCGCGCTCAAGGGCATGGGTGGGATGGTTCCGCTGGCGATCCTGATGCTGCTGGCGTTTGCACTTGGCAGCCTGTGCCGGACATTGGGAACGGGCGTGTTCACGGCGGACGTCACATCGGCGTTTCTGTCACCGGCGCTGATGCCGGCGCTCGTCTTCCTGATCAGCTGTTTCGTCGCCTTCTCGACCGGGACCAGCTGGGGCACGTTTGCCATCATGGTGCCGATCGCCGTCCCGCTCGCATCCAGCTACGGCATCGATCCCTCGCTCGCCATTGCCGCTGCGATCGGCGGCGGTGTGTTCGGCGATCATTGCAGCCCGACATCCGATACGTCGATCATCGCCTCGATGGCGACGGGCTCGGATCATATCGACCATGTCCGCACGCAGCTGCCTTATGCATTGGTTGCGGGCAGTTTGACAGTCGCGGCCTATCTGGTTCTGGGTGTGATCTATGCTTAGGCTGGCCTGTCTTGCCATGTTGCTGTCCGCCTGCCAGACGGCGAGCGCGCACGAAATGGACGGTCTCTGGATCAATGAAGCCGGCTCGGCTGTGGAGATCAGTGTCGCCGCGGACGGTTCGCTCACAGGTCATTACCGGACGGAACTGGGCGCGCCCGATGCACAGAGCCGCTTTCCTTTGACAGGCTGGGTACAGGGCGACGTCATCGCCTTCAGTGTCAGCTTTACCGATTTCGGTTCAATCACCAGCTGGTCAGGTCAGCTATCCGAGGACGAAGACGGCCCGTTCATCCGCACGCTCTGGCACTATACCAAGGACATTCCCGACGCGGAAGAAAGGGACGACCTCTGGCGTACGATCAATACAGGGGCGGCCACGTTCCGTCCTGGTCAGGAACCGGATAATGGCCTTCCGCCTCAGTCGGGATCGTAGGCGATTTCCAAGCGTAACCCGTCCGGATCCGGCAGGAACAGGCTTCGCGCATTGCCGAAGGACTGAATGATCGGCACATCGAGGCCTGCCTCACGTAAAGCCTCTGCAATCGATTCCAGGGCGTCCTCGCTCCCGACGCTCACGCTATAATGGTTCACGCCGGGGCCATGCCGTTCGTAGGACTGCGAATGCCGCGCTGGCTGCAGGTCGATTTCAAACCCATTCGCGAAAGACCAGACATGGTCACGCGTCTTGGAAAAGCCGAGAGCGGGCAGAAGCGTACTGTAATGACGCAGGCTGGCCTCCATATCGGAAGCCAGAATAACGATATGATCAAACTGCACGGCTGAGTGCTAGTCCACCAATTCGTCCCAGAAGCGCTTGGCTTTGTCGAAAAAGCCTTTGCTTTCAGGGCTGACTTCGTCGCCGGAGAGCTCGGCAAATTCTTCCAGAAGCTCCCGCTGGCGTCCGGTCAGTTGAGCCGGAGTTTCCACAGCCAGTTCGACATACATGTCGCCGCGCGCCTGACTGCGCAGAACGCTCATACCCTTGCCGCGCAGGCGCAGCCGTTTGCCGCCCTGACTGCCTTCCTCGACCTTGATCTTGGTTCGGCCGCCATCGATGGTCGGCAGTTCCAGCTCGCCGCCGAGTGCGGCGACCGTCATCGGTACGGGGGCGCGCATGAATAGGTTCGCGCCCTCGCGCTCGAACATATCGTGCGGTTTGACGGAGACGAATAGATAGAGGTCCCCGCGCTGCCGGTTGGTGGCGCCGCGTTTCGGGGCCTGATCGCCCTGACCTGATAGCCTGATTCGGGTGCCGTCCTCGACGCCGGCCGGGATGGAGACGTCCAGCTCGGTTGGCTGGCGGACCTGTCCCTGACCGTCGCACTCGCGGCAGGGATCAGAGACATACTCCCCCTGTCCGCCACAGGTCGGGCAGGGGCGCTCCATGGTGAACATGCCCTGCTGCGTGCGGACCCGGCCCGCGCCGGAACAGGTGCTGCAGGTCTCGACGGACGCACCGGGTTCTGCACCCATGCCGTCGCATCGTCCGCAATCTTCAGCGATCGGCACTTCGATTTCGATATCCTTGCCGCGGAAGGCCTCTTCCAGCGTAATCTCCATTTCGTAGCGAAGGTCATTGCCGCGCGCGACGGATTGTGCCCGGCGGCCACCGCGACCTCCGAACATGTCGGCAAACCCACCGGCGCCGCCCTGACCGAAAATCTGGCTGAAAATGTCGCCGAAATCCTGGAAGCCACCGCCGCCCATACCGCCTTGTTCGAAGGCGGCGTGACCCATCCGGTCATAGGCCGCGCGCTTCTGCTCGTCGGAGAGGATGCCGTAAGCCTCGTTCAGCTCCTTGAAGCGCGCCTCGGCCTCCGGATCATCCGGATGGCGATCAGGATGGCACTCCATGGCCTTCTTGCGGAAAGCGGATTTCAGCTGCTTGGCGTCGGCGGTTTTCGCCACGCCCAGCACATCGTAATAGTCACGTTTGGACATGATCAGTCTTTTTCTTGAAGACGGCGTTCATCGCCGTGTCGTCCTGCAGGACGTAGTTTTGGGCATGGGCCAATTCAACGAGGGCGTTGCGACTTTCCGCAGACAGTTCGAGAATGAGGCGATGCGGATGCAGGGCTTCCGGAGCGTCGGTGAAAAAAGCGCGCAGGGCCTGTTCGTCGTGACCTTCAATGTCGAGCTTCATGGCGTCGATCCGGTCTACACCGAGCCGTGCGCAAAGCCCGGTCAGTGTTTCAACCGGTACGGTTTCGCCGCTTTCGCCGAGCGAGGCTTCGCCCCGATTGCCGCCGCCATCCGACAGACACGCCTCGCCTGGCACGTCCGATATAGCGGAGCGGACAAGTTCGATATCGGCATCTGACGCGGCTGCATTAACGCTGAGACGGGCCGCCATTTCCGCGCTGGGCTCGACCGCGATCAGACGAACGGTGCGGTCTGCCGCGCGCGCATAGGCGTTGACGAAAAGGGAATAGAGCCCGGCATTGGCCCCAATGTCGAGGAAGACGAATTCGCCCGTGCCTGCGCTCACAGCCTGTTGCAGGGCGCCACGTTCCTCGGCGTCCCAGATTTGCACGCCTGCCAAGGCCCGCTTTTCGCAGCGATTGCCGGATGGGTAGAGGCGGGCCCTCACCCCCGGTGCAACGGTGACGTCGAACGGTTCAGCCAGCCCCCGGATCGCCTGCTTGCGGGCCAGGCTGATGCGCCAGCGCCCCAGCTGCGTGTCCGTATACCGGTCCGCGCGCAGGCGGATGCGTTCGCGCGCCAGCGGCAGGGCGTAAGCCCCGAAATCGGCGATATGGTGTGTCGTCCCCGTCATTGCAGAACCCGGATCAGTCCGGCGCAAAGCAAAAGGCCCCGCCGTTCCCGGCGAGGCCTGTTCGCGAGCCCTTAGGCCGCGTTTTCGTCATCGACGTCTTCGAATTCCGCATCGACAATGTCGTCATCTTCTTCGACATCATCGCCCGGCTTCGTCGCGTCCTTGGCTTTCTGCTCTTCCTCGGCCTGCGCCGTGGCGTAGATCGCTTCGCCCATCTTCATCAGCGCGGCGGTCAGGACCTGGACCTTGTCCGTAATGCCGGCGGCATCGGCATCGTCGTCCGTCATCATCTCTTTCAGCTCGGACAGAGCCGTTTCGATCGATGTCTTGGTCTCTTCGTCGACCTTCTCGCCATGTTCGGCCAGATCGGACTCCGCCTTGTGAATGATCGCTTCGGCCTGATTGCGGGCCTCGGCCATGTCGCGACGTTTCTTGTCGTCCTCGGCATTGGCTTCGGCGTCCTTGATCATCGCTTCGATATCGTCATCGTTCAGACCCCCAGACGCTTGAATGCGGATCTGCTGTTCCTTGCCGGTCGCCGCGTCTTTCGCTGACACGTTGACAATGCCGTTGGCGTCAATGTCGAACGTGACTTCGATCTGCGGCATGCCGCGCGGGGCCGGCGGAATGCCGACAAGGTCGAACTGACCTAGCAGTTTGTTGTCCGCAGCCATTTCGCGTTCGCCCTGTGCGACCTTGATCGTGACGGCGGCCTGATTATCGGCAGCGGTCGAGAAGGTCTGGCTCTTCTTGGTCGGAATCGTCGTGTTCCGGTCGATCATACGCGTAAAGACACCGCCTTCGGTCTCGATACCGAGCGACAGAGGGGTGACGTCCAGCAGCAGCACGTCTTTGACATCGCCCTGCAGCACGCCGGCCTGAATGGCCGCGCCCATGGCGACGACTTCGTCTGGGTTCACGCCCTTATGCGGTTCCTTGCCGAAATAGTCCGACACGGCCTTCTGCACGGCGGGCATGCGGGTCATGCCGCCAACCAGTACGACATCGTCGACGTCGGAGGCTTTCAGACCGGCATCGGCCAGCGCCTTCTTGATCGGCGTGATGGTGCGCTTGATCAGATCCTCGACCAGGCTTTCCAGCTTGGCGCGGGTCAGCTTCATATTCAGGTGCTTCGGGCCGGTTGCGTCCGCCGTAATAAAAGGCAGGTTGACCTCATAGGTCGAAGCCGTCGACAGTTCCTTCTTGGCCTTTTCGCCTTCTTCGCGCAGGCGCTGCAGCGCGAGCTTGTCGCTTTTCAGATCGATGCCTTGCTCTTTCTTGAACTCATCGGCGAGATATTCGACGATCCGCATGTCGAAGTCTTCACCGCCGAGGAAGGTATCGCCATTCGTAGCCTTCACCTCGAACACGCCGTCGCCAATTTCCAGGATCGAAACGTCGAACGTGCCGCCGCCCAGATCGTAGACTGCGATCGTCTTGCCGTCTTCCTTGGCGAGGCCATAGGCCAGCGCCGCTGCTGTCGGCTCGTTGATGATGCGCAGCACTTCGAGGCCCGCAATCTTGCCAGCATCCTTGGTCGCCTGACGCTGGGCGTCATTAAAGTAGGCGGGAACGGTAATGACGGCCTGAGTGACGGGCGTGCCGAGATAGTCTTCCGCCGTTTCCTTCATCTTGGTCAGGGTCATGGCGGAAATTTCCGCCGGGCTCAGCGCCTTGTCGCGGCCCTGCACATAGGCATCGCCGCCCGGTCCCTTTACGATTTCATAGGGGACCAGCTTGGCATCCTTCTTGACGGCCTTGTCTGTGAACGGACGACCGATCAGCCGTTTGACGGCATAATAGGTGTGGTCCGGGTTGGTGACGGCTTGACGGCGGGCCGTCTGACCAATCAGTCGTTCGCCGTCTTCGGTGAAGGCGACAACGGATGGTGTGGTGCGCGCACCTTCTGAATTTTCAATGACCTTCGGCTTGTCGCCGTCCATGACGGCCACACATGAGTTGGTGGTGCCGAGATCAATACCGATCACTTTCGACATGGGTTTCTCCTCTTCCGGGCCCGCCTCTTCGCAGCGCCCAACGAAATCAATATGATGTGAGTTCCCGCACGTCCCCAAACGGCCCGGCGGAAGCGTTCGAGACCGATATGGGAGGCGAAAACAGAGTCTCAAGGGGTCAGCTGGCAGTTTTCTTCCGATCGATGGCGGACTTGCGATTTCCACGGAAAATCGCGTGTTCAAACGAAAGGGGAACAGAAGAGCCCGGTAGACCCGCCGACAGGTCGACAGTTTTTTACATGGAGACGACATTATGAGAAAGTCTTCGTCTCTCTTGCAGATATTTAAGTTGCGTGCCTGTACGAGCTCTCCAATCAGATTTCCTGAAAAGGGAGACGGGGTTATGGCATATCGGCTCAGGGCCGCGATGGCGGGATTGGCGCTTGGCATGTTGGTGGCATGCAGTCCCGATCCGGTCGAGCAACCGGCAGAGTTGGACGCAAGGGCAGACGCCCAAACAGACACACTGGCAGAGAGCGTCTCTCCGATCACGCTGACGCTGACAGATGGCGGGGATGGGCCTTGGACGCTCGATATTGCGATCGATGGACCAGATATGGATGGGTCAGAGATCGATTGGTCAGGGTCGAGCCCCGTCTTTTTCTCGCGCTCCAATGGCGATTATCGGGTCGCGCGTTACGCCGCACAGGATGACGGCGTCAAACTTGCGCGTATCGGCGGCTTCGACACGCTGATTTTTGACGAAAATGTGCGAGCAGCCCGGTTCGCAGTGACGCCATTTTCAGGTAATATCCGGGCCGACTACACGCCTTTCATTCCATTTTCCGACGGTGGCGTAGCCCTGTTTACGGGGCAGTTCGAGCTGTTGCCGGCAACGGACACAGCCGCAATCGAAGGGCTTGGCGGGCGGCTATCGAACTGGTCCGGGGAACAGCGCCCCATTCCGCTTACGCTAAGATCCGATCGGTCTATGCTGGTGGACGGCAGACGCCAGTCCGGCGAGACGACGGTGATGGTCGATGGCGGCGGGGAATATATATATTTTGGCACGGCCGATCTGGTTGAAGGCGAGTATTTCGTCGGTGTCATCGATCCGGGTCTGCCCGCCTGGATCCGCGAGGACTTCGACGATACGCTCGGTACTATCTTCACCGCGCTGGAAGAGCGTTTCGGCTACGGGCTGCCGGACCGAGCCACCATATTATTCGCCTATCGCGGTGACGACATGCAGGGGTTAAGCAATAAGGGCGGCGCGCTGCCGGGCAATGTGCTGGCGCTGGAGACAGCGGGAACCGCGCTGCGCCAGCCGAGCGACGCCGTCACCGGCTATTTCCAGTTCTTCTTTGCCCATGAGGCGGCGCATCTGTTCCAGCAGGCCAGCGGCAAGTCATTGGGAAATCAGGACGCGGCCTGGATCCATGAAGGCCATGCCAGTGCCGTTGCCTACCGGCTATTGGTCGAACAGGGCCTGCAGACCCGGGAGGCCTATGAAGTCCGCCTGGCCGAGGCCTTTAATCGCTGCGCAGCGGAGCTGAATGGTCGTGCCCTGTCAGAGACGCTCTATACGGGTTATATCGGGGCATATGATTGCGGCGAAATCATCGCGGTAGCATCTGACGCCGCTCTGCCGGATCATGATCTGTACGATCTTTGGGCGAATATGGTCAGCATTGGCGACGACCCGAACCGCTACGACGCTGAGGATTATTTTGCGGCATTGCAGGCACTGGGCGCGAGTGAGCCTATCGTGGGTGCGTTGCGCGTTTTAACCACTGAAACCCTTCCAGATGCCGACGCGGCTCTGCGCGGTCTTCTCTCTGCCGTCGATCTCGACTTTGTGGTGAGCGATGGGCGGGTCAGCCGGATCGCGATGGCAGAATGACAACCCGGAACCCGCCCGCATTTCCGCCCGGCTTTGCGCATTATCCGCTCTATTTCTCGCCCGATCAGCAAGCCGAGCTGATCGATACGGTCAAGGCCGGCGTGGCCCAAGCGCCGTTCTTTCAGCCGACGATGCCGCGCACGGGCGCGCCATTATCCGTTGTGATGAGCAATTTCGGCCCGCTCGGATGGGTGACGGACAAGGATGATGGCTATCGCTATCAGGCGGATCATCCGAAAACGGGCGGGCCCTGGCCGGACCTTCCCCGCCTTTTGAAGGATCTCTGGCATGATGTGACGGATTGGCCAGGACTGCCCGAGGCCTGTCTGATCAACTGGTACCGGGCCAGCGCGAATGACGGGAAAGGCGCAAAAATGGGTCTTCATGTCGATAATGACGAACACGCCATGGGCGCCCCCGTGGTCTCGGTCAGTCTCGGCGATCCCGCTCTATTCCGCATTGGCGGGGAGGCTCGCGGCGGGAAGACGGCCGGACTGAAGCTCTTCTCCGGCGATGTCGTCGTGCTCGCCGGAAAGGCGCGCCGCAGCTATCACGGTATCAGTAAAGTCGATTACGGTCAGTCAGCCCTCGTGCCCCATGGCGGACGAATCAACCTGACGATGCGGGTGGTCGGCGCATGCTGAGCGACGATCAAATGTCTGGCAATTCTGGCAATCCGGAACTCTGATCGAAGTTTGCGCGTCTATTTGGTAACAGATCGAAGTTGGAGCCTTGTCATGATTCGCACCACCACACTCGCCTTAACAGCCATAACTCTCGCCGCCTGCGCATCGACCGAAACGGTTTACAGCGCCGAATTGTCCATGACGCCGGAGCGCCATACGGTCTATGTGTCGGATGACGGATTTGCCGCGGTGGAAGCCCGGCTCCGCGACGCGATTGCAGACCGTCCGTTGACGCTCTTCACGGTTGTCGATCACGGCGAAGGCGCCCGCAATGCCGGAATGCCGATTGGCCAATCCAAACTCTTTCTTGTTGGCAATCCCGAAGTTGGCACGCCCTTCATGATTGCCGATCCGCAGCTCGGCCTCGACCTGCCACTCAAGATCCTGATCCATGATGCGCCGGACGGCACCCATCTCGCCTATAGTCACCCCGGCGAGGCGGCGCAGCGTCACGGGGTTCGTGCGGACGTAACGCCGCAGATCGACCGTATTCATGATGTCATGGATGGGCTGTTGACGGAAGCGGCAGGCACGACGGTCCGGATTATCAACGAAAGCTGATACTTAGCACTACAGACAGAGCCGTGGTCGGCGCGCCGAACTGACGGCGCGGCCTGATTTGGTGCCTAGATGTGTGTTATTCGTCGGCGCTCGCCGCGTCCGTCTGGGCGCGCAAAGTCCGGAGCGCAGCGAGATAGTCTTCACCCGCGTCAAACTTCATGACAAAGCGTAGTTGAGTTTCCATGCCCGTTACGGGTTTACCAGTCTCGAAGCGCCACTGGGACACGGACTTGAGGCTGGCCGCGTGAAAGCAATCGGACTTTGACCCCATTACGGATATGTTTTGCGTTGATCCATCGGGCGCGACGTCGTAGCTGACATTCACCCAGCCCACATTGGCGATCCCGTTCTCCAGCAGAACGCGTCCATCGGGGGTCGCCTTCGCCGCTTCGCTCAGAATGGACGTGGGTGCGCCCTCCTCATCAATCAGACAATGCATCGGCATGACGGGTGGCACATTGGAAACGAGCGCGGGATAGTCGACGGGCGAAGTGTCGGCGGCAGCTGCGACCGCGCCGCAGCCCAAAATAGCGAGGGCGAGCGTCGTGAACAGTCTGGGCCGGGTCGGCCGGTCGTTGAGAATAGCGTCAAGGCGCATGATAAAATCTCCTGAAATATGCGGAGGCGTGGCCGTGGGAACGGGCAGGCCGTGTGGGGTTCGCAACAATCTCGCGAACATCTGCGCATAGTCGCGCGGATTATGGTCGGCAGTCGCAGCGCGGTCTGCGCGCATCTCGGCCGCCTGACGCCAGCCGGAGACCAGCCAGCGCAGTCCCGGGTTGAACCAGAACGCAGATTGAAGAGCCAGCAATGCCAGCGTAACGTCCGGATCGCGCCGGATAATATGGGACCGTTCGTGCGCCACCAACATGGCGCGCTCGGACCCGTCGAGCGATTGCCAGAGCGCTTCGGGTACGACGACGCGGCTGGATGGCCAGCCAAGCGCATGGGGCGGGACGGCTTTGCGGGTCAGGGCGAGGTCCGGCATCAGGACCGTAACAGGCAGGCGGTGCAGCCACAGGGTTCGCCATAGCAGCTGCGACAGCATCACAGCCGTACCTGCCAACCAGACCAGCCACAAGATCAGGGGCAGTGCGGGCCCGAAATCCAGCGCGTGCGATCGGACCGGGATATCTGTTACGCTTGCCAGCGTGGGCAAGGCGGCCGTGATAGTGTCCGGGACCAGGGCTGTCACGATCGGGATCATGTCCGGGCGCAACAGAAGTATGACTGAGAGCAGCGTCGGTCCTGTTCCCACTGCAATCAGACCAAGCCATCCGCCAGGTGCGGGGCTGCGCTCGGCGCGGACGCCAAGCCAGAACTTTGCCCACAGCCCGACTCCCAGCAGCCAAATCTGCGCCAGAAGCATAGCGCTCATGTTTCGGTCCCTCGACTCTCGTCCGCGTCCGGATGATCCGCGAGCAGGCGGTCGATTTCCTCCAGCTCTGCGTCGGACAATAGTGAGCCTCCCATGAAAGCGGAGGTGGGCAACGGCCCGTCAATTTCCAGCACACGCCCGAAGAAGCGTCGCATCAGCGCGGCCACGGTGTGCGCTTTACTCTGAGCGGGGGCATATGCGCGCACTCCATCGGCGCGCGTTTCTTCGAGCAGGCCCTTGGCGACCATGCGTGTCAGAGTGGTACGTGTTGAACTGAGTGACCACCCTAGCATTATACCTGGGCCGTCATGGATCTGTCGTGCCGAGAGCGGCGCGACGTTCCATAAAGCCTTCAGGATTGCGAGTTCGGTTTCAGATGGGTGTGACATATGTCACATGTATGATGTGACATATGTCACACGTCAAGCAAAAAATCACAATGATGTCTGGACCGTTGACGCAAGCGGCAAGCGAGACAGTCGGGATTGTCAATGAGAGCTGAGAATTTCGCGCTTGTCGGTCGGTTCTGACCGGGCATAGAGCGCGGCATGACTATTCCTGATCTGATCGGCCTTTCCGGCGTGGCGCTGATACTGACAGCCTATTTCGCGCTCCAGACTGAGCGCGTCAGGTCTGAAGACTGGCGGTTTTCCGGCATAAACGGTCTTGGCGCGCTGCTGATCCTCGTCTCGCTCTATTTCACCTTCAATCTGGCCAGTTTTGTGATCGAAATCTTCTGGCTGCTCATTAGCGGTTACGGTTTATGGAAGGCGTGGCGGCGACGCGACAAAACGTCCGTGGAACCGGGATGACTGGCCGGACGTAGCCTTGGGACACAATCCAAGGAGATTATCATGGCCGACTTGTCGCAATTCGAAACCAATCCGCAGACCCAGCTACTGGAAGAAATAAAGGGCGCCCGATGCGTCATGCTGGGCTCTCCCAATGCTGACGAACATATGCAGCCCATGTCCCCGCAGATCGACGATAAGTCGATCGAAGATGTCAGTCAGGGCGCGCCGTCCGTGATCTATTTCTATTCCGATCGGACGTCGGACCTCGGACGGGCTGTGCTCGCAAAACCCGGTGCGACGGTCCGGGCTTGCCATATCGGATCGGATTATCAGGCCTGCGTCGAAGGCGAAATCTATCCCGTTGAAGCAGACACAGCCTTGATTGAGCGGTTCTGGAATCCCGTTGTGGCAAGCTGGTATCCGGACGGTCAGGACGATCCGAAAATGCTGATGCTGCGCCTTGATATCGATAATGCCGCTGTCTGGGCGTCGACGGGCAATCCGCTGAAATTCGTCTATGAAACTGCTAAAGCCAATCTGACCGACACGCAGCCCGATCTGGGCAAGAGCAAAGTGATTTCAGGCTAACGCCCCTCACGATTGCATGAAAGGCCTCGCTCCGGCGGGGCTTTTTTTGTGATCCGTCATGACCTAGAGACCCGGCATGGCCGATATATTTGATCCTCTGTCCCTGCCCTGTGGGCGCACATTACCCAACCGGATCGCGAAAGCGGCCATGGAAGAGAATATGGCCGATCAGACAGCCGGGCTCGGCCAGGTTCCAGGTGACGCGCTGGTTAATCTCTATTCGGCTTGGGCCGATGGCGGGGCAGGCATGATCATCACGGGTAATGTCATGGTCGACCCGACAGCCCTGACCGGACCGGGCGGCGTTGTGCTGGAGGGGGATACGCTGGCGGACCCACAAGTTCGCGAACGATTCTCGAACTGGGCGGCAGCCGGAAAGGCGGGCGGCGCTGCCATGATCATGCAGATCAGCCATCCCGGACGCCAGATCTATGCCGCGCAAGGTACGGAAGCGGTCAGTGCCTCGGACTCCCGGCTCGATATGGGACGGGAATCCCTTTCCAATATGTTCGCGCCGGCGCGCGCCATGACCGATGATGAAATTCGCGGCTTGATCCGCCGTTTCGGCGAGACTGCGCTGGCGGCGAAATCAGCCGGATTTGACGGTGTCGAAGTTCACGGCGCGCATGGCTATCTGCTGGCGCAATTCCTGTCGCCGCTGACGAACCGACGCGATGATGACTGGGGCGGATCGCTTGAAAATCGTGCGCGCCTTCTGCTGGAAATCGTCCGGACGATCCGCGACCGGGTCGGCGAAGATTTCATTCTTGGCGTGAAGTTGAACTCCTCGGACTTTCAGAAAGGCGGGTTCGATGTCGGTGATGCGACGCAGGTGGTGGACTGGCTCGGGGCCGAAGCGGTGGACTTTGTTGAAATCTCCGGCGGCACTTATGAATCGGCGGCTATGATGGGCGACAGTCAGGATGGCCGGATCAGCCAGAGCACAGTCGCGCGCGAAGCCTTCTTTCTGGAATTTGCCGAACAGATCGCCACCGCCGCGACGATGCCGCTCATGGTGACGGGCGGGATTACGCGGCGCGATACGATCGAACAGGCGCTGGCGACGGATGCGATCGATCTGGTCGGGATCGCCCGCGCACTGATCGTGACGCCGGACCTACCGAATCGATGGAAAGCCGGCGAAGGTGTCTCGGGCAGCGTTCAGACGGTGTCATGGAAGAACAAAGCCTTTCGAAGCGTCGCCAATATGGCGCTGGCCAAGGCGAATTTGCGCCGGTTGAGCCGCGGGCAGGCGCCCAAGATATCCATCAACCCGGTGCTAGCCAGCCTTGTGCAGCAGAAGAACCAGGCCATGCAGACGAAACGCTACAAAGCGTGGCTGGAGCGCTCAGGCTAGGACCGCATTGGCCATTCGATGCGGCTGGCCGTGTCATGTCCGATATGGAGTGTGTTACGTGCAACGGCTTGTTCGGTCGTAGTGTAGGGATTGCCGACCGTGTTGAGGTTGCGTGCATAGTTGGGGAAGTTGCTGGACGATACGTGGACGCGAAGGGCGTGGCCTGACTGGATCGTCAGGCTGAGCAAGATAGGCGGCAAGGTGATATCGTATCGCTGGCCTGGTTCCATGAAGACCTCCCGATCCACGCCGTCGCGATAGCGCATGCGCAGAATGGTGTCGCCGATATTGAAGGCGCGCCCGTCCGGATGAACGTCCATTATCTTGACGGTGAAATCAGTATCAGGCCGGTCCGACGATACAGTGAGCGAAACCTGCGCATAGCCAAGCAGGTCCATCGGTGCGTTCAGCGGGCCGGAATCGAATACCAGCACGTCTTCGCGCGCCTCCAGCGGTGTCTGGTCGAAGCTACCATCTTCATGGTCGCTGCCCGTGCCGCCAATCTCGCCGCCGAGACTGGGCACCGGGTCGGCCGGATCGTAGCGATAGGACAGTGCTTGCGCCTGCCCTTCCGCTGGGTCCGCCGCTCCGAAGGTTCCGTCAACGCCGAGCGCCCAAACCGCGCCGCCGCCGAAAGCCAAACGGTCCGTATCGGCCCAGAAGCCGTCTGAAAGATAAGCCCGTACGCCAGTAAAGGGGGGCGCTTGTGTGTCGGAGCCCTCAACGGACATCCACGCATCGAGGAAAGCTATGATCTCCGAATCAAGGTCGAACCGGGCGTCTCCGAGCGGCAGCTCGCCCATATTCCAGTCCGGAGTCTCCCGGCCAAAGCTGCAATGCCCGCCCTGCGTCAGCCGCAAAGTCTGGTTGTCCCGGCCTTCGGCCAGGTTCTGCGCGCGGTTCCAGTCGAAATAGCTGACGGTTGACCGCGTAGAAATATCGTAGATGGCTTCGGCCCAGTAGCCTGGAATGGCGATAGTCTCGCCCTGGCTGATGCGGTTTTCGCTCCAGGCAGGATGAGCGGGTCCCCGCCGCAGATAGTCCGCCACCTCGTTGCGGGGTGAATCCAGTTCATTCATGATTTCAATCATGGGCAGGTGCATACGGGTTTCGTCATAGCGCGCGTGATCTACGCCCGATCCCGTATTCTCCACGGCGACCTTGGCGAGCTGGCGTCGCCGTGCGTCGTCGCTCATTCCGGCGGGGAGTTGCGGCCAATCCTGATGCATCGCCTCAAGGAAATAGTCCATCCAGCCCTGTTGCCAGGCGCCGCCGCGCCAGAAATTTCCCTGCTCCCGGAATGGGCCGGCTTCGGCCACGCCTACACCTGCCGACAGGGCGATCATACCCATATGGGCCGGATGGCCCGCCGCGGCGAGCTTGAGCTGGTTCTCGGCGGAGGACGAACAGCCCATCGTGGCCACGCGCCCATCGGACCATGGCCGCGCGACGATCCAGTCCAGAGTGTCCCAGCCATCTTCAGCCGGACGGGGTAGCATGGCGAAATCGCCCTCGCTCAGATAGCGTCCGCGCTCATGTTGCTCAACGATGGCGTAGCCGCGCTCCAGAAGGGCCTGATGCCGGGCGCGCAGTTCTGACGTGTAGGGCGTGCGGATGAGGATTGTTGCGACGGGCTTGCGACCGCCATTCGGAACGTAGACGTCCGTATTCAGCCGTACATTGTCGCGCATGCGGACCTGTCGGTCCCGTTCCACCAGCGCGGTTGCAGGCGGGTCGAAAGCGGGGCGATCCGTCGCCGTTTCTGGTGTTGCGTTTCTGGCAGAAAGAGTGGTGCAGGAGACTAAGGTCGTGCCGATGACGGCAGCCGCCAGAAAAGTCCTGATTGTCTGTGCCATGCGCGTCCCCTTAAGGGGACGAACTACAGCCCGATGCTCTGATAGTGCAAGGCAATATCCGAAATGGCGACATAGAAGGCGGCGGTGCGCAGGTCTTCGAGCTCCGGCTTGTCATGGAGCGCCTTGCGGATGTTCTGATAGGCTAGACGCATCGTATCATCGAGGCCTGCCCGGACCAGGTCGAGCTCGTCTGCGCCTTCCATCCATTCGGATTTGAACTCTTCCGAGAACTTGATGCCATTATCTTCCAATGCCTCGATCAGGTGGCGATTGCGGGATTCCTCATTGCGGCGCTGCATCCGGCCGAAGCGGATGTGACTGATATTCTTGACCCATTCAAAATAGGAGACGGTCACGCCGCCGGCATTGGCATACATATCAGGAATGATGGTGACGCCGCGGTCGCGCAGGATCTTGTCGGCCTTGGCTGTGACGGGACCGTTGGCCGCTTCGATGATCAGCTGCGCTTTGATCTTATAGGCATTGTCGAGATTGATCTGACCTTCCAGCGCCGCCGGGATCAGAATGTCGCAATTATCTTCAAGTGCGGACTTGCCGTCTTCGTCAAATTCACCGCCTTCGAATTCCGACAGGTGACGGCCAGCCATCAGGTGCATTTTCAGCGCTTCAATATCGAGTCCGTCCGGATTGCGGATCACACCATCGCGTTCGATAACCGCGGTGATTTTGGCCTTGTCTTCCTCGGCCAGGAACTTGGCCGCGTGATAGCCCACATTGCCGAGGCCCTGAACCACGATGATTTTGTCTTCGAGATCGGGTCGCAGGCCGGCCGCTTCGACGTCTTCGGGATGACGGAAGAATTCGCGCAGCGCATATTGCACGCCGCGGCCCGTGGCTTCGACCCGGCCTTCGATCCCGCCCAGATGGACAGGCTTGCCGGTCACGCACGCGACATTGTCGATATTGGTATTGTTGAGGCGACGATACTCATCCATCATCCAGCTCATCTCGCGCTCGCCCGTGCCCATGTCGGGGGCGGGCACGTTGAGCGACGGATGGATCAGATCGCGGCGGGCCAGCTCGAAGGTGAACCGCCGGGTAATGCGCTCCAGCTCATGTTCTTCCCAGTCGCTGGGATTGATACAGAGGCCACCCTTGGAGCCGCCAAACGGCACTTCGACCAGCGCGCATTTATAGGTCATCAGCGCTGCCAGCGCTTCCACTTCGTCCTGATTGACGTGACCTGAATAGCGGATCCCACCCTTGACGGGCTCGCGATGTTCGGAATGAACGGAGCGGTAGCCGACGAAGGTTTTGACCTCGCCGCGCAATTTGACCCCAAAGCGCACAATATAGGTCGCGTTGCAGACCCGGATTTTTTCGATCAGGGCGGGCGACAGATCCATGAAACTGGCCGCGCGGTTGAACATGAGTTCAACCGACTCGCGGAAACCGAGTTCGCCGGTATGGGCTGTATTTTTACGATGTTTCGCCATGATAGCCTCCTGGGAGTCCCGGCCATGCGGGATCTTTGGCGTGGGTCGCCGAGACCAGGTCGATCGGCGCGAAATGAGGGGTCCTTTCCAAGAATCACCCTGTCGCTGACAGCCGCGCCATACAGGAGCTCAGACGCGGTGTCTTGAAAAACGCACCCGATCGAGGCGGATGCGCACATTTTTCGCTCCCCGGATTCAGCCTCTACGCCGCATATGGTTGACAGAGGATGACTGAAACCCGGTTTTCGAACCTTGATGGGTCAGCAATAGGGGTTCGAGGCCGGGCAACTCGCATTGTAGCCCGTGCCGATATTGTTGGTTGCCCGAACGGCATTATTGAAGTTGCGCCAGTCCTGCTGTGTGAGGGCGGGGCGGGCGATCATGGATTGCGACCGAGTGGGCTTGGAGCGCTGCGTCCGTTGCTGGCTCATGGCTTCTGACGATGTGGCCTGATTGATCCCGCGGCCCAGATCGCTCAGAAAGCCGCCAATGCCCCGGGATTCGTTTTGCCGTTCCCACTCCTTCTGACGCCAGTCCCGCATATGTTTCACGGACGCTTGCAGGCTCGATTTGGCACTGCAGGCCGCTGGCAGCCCATCGTCCATGTTGCAGGCATGATCAAACAGGGCCAGCGCGTCGTCGGACCGGTTATAGATCGGGGCTTGGAAGAACAGGCCCAGATTGAAGCAGGCCGTGGCCGAGGGCTGGTCCTTTTCGCAGTGATAAAGATAGTAGTTGGCGGCGGCTTCGATCCTGGCAACGGACGCCGTGCCGATACTGTGCAGAACGCCAAGCTGGTAATTATCGCAGGCCACGGCGTCACCGGACTTGCAGAGCCGGGCCGCATATAAAGAGCCGCCATAATAATCGACGGGTCCGCCTTCGCCCTTATAATTCATTTCCGCGAAGCGCGCACAGGCCGGGTCGGACCCCTGATTACAGGCCTGCTTATAAAATCCCCGCGCCTGACTCGCATCGGCGTGACTGATTCCCATGCCGTGTTCGGCCATCCAGCCGGCTGTGTAGCAATGGCGCCCGGTCTCGGAATGGTATCGCCAGCACCCTCTGCTGGCTTCATCATAGGCTTTCCAATCGTTTCCCCCGCGAGCGAGCCGCACAAGGTCGTTGCGCATGTGCCGGGCAATGCTGTCGGGGATCAGCAGGTTGGCTCCGTCCGGCGTCCGGTTGAGTGCGCCGGGACGGCCGGGATGAATGATGGGCTTGGGACGCGAGGCGACAATGCTGTCCGGCATGCGCTTGAGGCGCATACATGCGACCGTCGACTCAAGCTTGCAACCGCGTTCAAGATAATAGACGGCGGCAGATTTATCGGCTTTCAGCCCATAAGCCCCGTCACCATAGGCGTCGGCAATCGCGAAACAGCTCGAGTCATCGCCGGCCTCGCAGCCTTGTTGCGCCCAGTAAATCACCGCGCGCTGCCTATCGTCTCCAAATTGTCCGGACCGGATCGCTTTAAGGGCTACGTTGAGGAGCTGGCGGCAAACTGCCGCGTCACCGGACTGGCAGGCGGCTTCGGTCGGGTCAGCGCTGACATAGGCCGCGACAGGCGCTTCGGCAGTCGATGGCTTAGCGACCGCCGCTTTCGGCAGAGGAGTCCCGGCTTTCAGCGCGTCGACCTTCTCCTGAGCGCCGTTCCAGCCCTGCTCAGCCGCTTTCCCGTACCAGATCAGCGCATCTGCGCGTGATTGCGGGACTCCCTGACCGCGCTCATAAACCTCGCCCAGAAAATACTGCCCGCGCGCATGCCCTTTTTCGGCCGACTGACGGAACCAGCTGGCCGCCTTTGTCCAAGACTGGGGCACCCCCTGACCCTTCAGGTAGATATAGCCCATATTGGTCATCCCATAGACGTCACCGCGCTCGGCCCCCAATTTGTACAGTCGGGCTGCCTCGCTCAGGGACTGCGCGACGCCGTTCCCTTTTTCATGCATGAAACCCAGATTGACGGCGGCGGAGGCGTGGCCATTGTCAGACGCTTTGCGGTACCAATGCGCAGCCATTTCGTGGGATTGCTGGATACCATAGCCACGCGAATAGGCGTTGGCGAAATTATGCATCCCTTGCACGTTCCCGTTTTCTGCCGCCATGCGATACCAGTGGGTCGCCATGTCTTCATTCTTGGTGATGCCTTTGCCATGTTCATAGGCAAAACCTAAATCCGTCATGGCTGCGGCGTTGCCGCCTTCCGCGCTTCGTCTAAGCCACTTCGTACCCTGTTCGTTGGATTGTTCGACGCCATGTCCATGACGATACATCCAGCCGAGATGATATTGCGCGTCGGCATGACCTGCCTCTGCGGCCTGACGCAATTTCGGTAAGGCCCCGGCATAATCTTTCTGCTGATAGAGGGCGATGCCCTCTTCGGCAGGTCCGGCTTGCACGACTGACGGAAGAGTGAAGAGGCCGACGGTGATCAGCAGACAGACGATGATGTGACGCATAGAGCCCTCCATTCATCCTGAATCATAGCAAAATGACCTGACGGCGTATCTTACAAATTCCGTCACCTGACACAGCCGATCGCGCTCGATGACGTGGGGTCCAATTCGTGTTCGGTCCGGTGCATTCAAGCCGCTGCTTAACGCGCCCTTAAGGAGCAGGCTGTTCAATGGAGACCAATAAGGCACCGCCTTGCGGCGTCCCGTGACCGAATGGCCGGTCCGATGGTTGAAAGGCCCGACCCATGTCTCATGCGCCGCGCCCTTTTCAGCCGCCTGCGCCCGCCAGCTATCCTGGAGCGTCAGCCTTCAACCCGCGTCGCGCCATGCGCAACCCGCATCATCCTGGCCCTATGCCGGGAGCTGCGCCCAATCTGATGCCCATGCAACCTATGCAGGCCATGGCGCATGCGCCGCATCCTTATGGCGCCCACCCGCAGCCCCATTCAAACCCACAACCAGCGACCTATGGGCGTTCGCACCCGCCAGCTCAGACCGGCCATGCACTGGCTTACCCCCCATCCTACGCAGCGCCAGTCCCTGCTGCTGCGCTGATGCCGCCCCTGTCGAAACGAGACGCCAAACGGGCGGCAAAGGCCCGGGCGAAAGCGGAAAAAGCGCATGCGAAGATCGAAACCAAGGCGATGAAAAAGGGCGCGCGCGCCCGGTCACCATTGGTGCCGTTCGTGCTCGGTCTTGTCGCTGGCGGCGTGATGACGGCTTATCTTTCGAACGCCCTGTTATCGCCGCGGCAGCTGGATGGCCCTGCTTGGACCCTGCCGAGTGCCGCCGATATGCCGATGAGCGACGTTCCTCTGGCCGAGGCCGTGCCGGAAGACGAAATCGTCTTCGATGAAGGCGAGGACAGCTAGAGTCAGCTGGGTCGTGGTCAGCGTCTGATCGCGCCTTCAAATTCAGATTCAGCTCAGAATTTCCGTGACCGCCCGATAGGCCTGCGCCATGGCGACGCCTGTGTCAGGTTTGGCCCCGGCATCTGAATTGGCGACGTGGATGCGACCGACCGCTTGCCGCCCGATGACCCAGGGCTTGTCAGCATCCGTTGCATAATCCGGTTCCCATATCAGGTCCGGCGAATAGGCATAGCCATGCGGCCAGCGATTGACCGTGATAGCGCTAATGTCGCGCTCCGGGTCGAAATCATGTCCGGCGAGCGCCTGAGAGAGCTGTCGCTTCACATGATGTTCAAAGGTCTCGAACGGCGTGCTCAGGATCCGGCTGCGACCAACGCGCCACTGATCCGGTCCCTGCACATCCGGCACCCAGGGCACATGGCACATGTGCAAGACCAGAGGATCATCCGGCGTGCTCACCGCCTCATAGCCTCCGATCGAGACGGGATAGGCAAACTCGACCTGCTTGTAGAAACCATCCGTGAAATAGACGAAATCCGTTCCGATATCCTTGAACCGACGCCAGTCCGGAACAGCCACCTTGGTGTAGACGAGCGGCACTTTGGGCAGCGATCCCAGCGCGGCGACCTGTGCGTCCGGCAGTTCGTCGCAGAGATAGGGCAAAACGGCATTATAGCCGGCCATGACGGCGTGTCCGGCGCGCACTGTGTGACGTTGACCATGGCGGGAATAGGTGACGACAACGCCGTCACGCACATTGTTCATCTTCACGGCGGTACTGTTAAGGCGCAGGCGAATGGGCTGATCCGCGCGGTCAAGCGCGGTGTAATTCGCCTTCGCCATAACCACATCTTCCATGGTCGAGCCGGGCATGGCGTCCGGGATCAGGTTGCGAACCATGAGCCGCGCGATCGAGGCATTCCCATCCGGGAAGTGGAAGATATACGGGTCATCATTGCGGGATCCGGTGCGCGGCAAAGTATGGGTTACGCCCGGCATGCCGCCATCATAATTCTGGATCAGCGTCGCCGGAATCTCATCGATACCGACACACCAGAAACTCATGCCCCAGCGCTTATAGATGTTGATGACCTCTTCCGGTGCGCGCGCATGGTTGCGGAGAAAATCCTCATAGGAGGTCTTGCGCAGCAGCGCATATTTCTCGTCAAATGTCAGGTCTGGTAAATAGTCCTCAGTCGATGTCTGAAGCCGGATGAATTCGGCCTTTGCCATCTCGCTGACTGGCATGTCAGCCGCGAAGTCCTCCCAGCTGCGCGAGCCATAGCCCGGCACAAGCTTGGTTTTTCCGAAAGTTTCCCCGTCGAACAGGATGGATTTTGACAGGTCTTCACGATCCCAGAAATCCTGATCGAAATAATCATAGAACCGATCGACGTCGACCCCGATCCCGCGCAGGAGACGCATCGCCTCCAGATCATAGCCGCTGGGCGTGTCGATCGCCTCCGTTCCGCCATAACCGATCCGGAATGTACCGTTGACATCAAACTCGTTGCGCTTGGCGTGTCCCCCGAAATCATCGTGATTATCAAGGATCAGTATGCGCGCATCGTGTTTGGCGTCGCGGTAATACCAAGCGGCTGCCAAGCCGCTCATTCCCGCGCCGATGATGATTAAATCGACCGTCTCTTCGGGGGCACCATGCTGAACCGTGTCTCCGGCAACGACGCCGTGCATCGATTCCCAGGATCCGTCATGACTGCCCCTCAGCCCGGTTTTTGCGGGCGGGTAATAGCCGGATGGCAGCGCAAACGGATCGGTCACACCTGTCTCCGCACAAGCCGACAAAAGACTGGGCGCCAGCATTGCCCCGACAGTCATGGGAGCCCCGTTCAGAAAGTCTCGCCTTGAAATCATGATGCGTCCCCCTTTTCAGGCGACACTGCGCTGGCGACTGAACGCTGTAAAGATGGAAGGCAGAGAGCGCTCAGGAACAGGCTTGCCGAAGGCGCTTGAACTGCGGAAGGTCCGGATGCGCTCGACCTTTCGGCCTCAGCAATAGGGGTTCGAGGCCGGGCAGTTGGAATTATAGCCTGTCCCGATATTGCTGGTTGCCCGGAGGGCGCTATCGAAGTTGCGCCAGTCCTGTGCCGCAGAAACGGGGTCGCTCGTCGATGGTCGGCTCAAGGTTGGGTAGTCGGTCTGCGCGACCGAGACGCTTCCCATAGCCTGTGCCTGGCCGATACCGGTTGCCAGATCTGCCAGGAACTGGCCAAGGCCGCCTTTTTCCTGGGCCATACGCCATTCGAAATCCCGGTCGGATTGGATGCTTCTTTCGATCTCCTGGCTCTGCCGACAGCCTTCTTCATATCCCATTCTGCAGGAGAGATCAGAGAAAACCTTGGCTGTCAGCTTGGCTTCACTGGAAAACCCGGCCCGCCGCATCAGCAGACGGGATGTGTTGCTGCATGATATGGGAGTTTCCTCCACAGGGTTGAGACAGACCCAGGAATAATAGCTGATCGCTGCCGTCAGATTGGGACTTTGCGGCATGGACCCGGCGATGGACCGATTGTGGAATTTCGAGCATGTCATCAGCATACCGGAAGGGCAGAGCCGACGTGGGAGTGTGGCGTATCCGGTGGCCGTGAGGCGCATGACATCAGTCACAGGGGGTTCGGGGCTATCGGGATCAAACCCCAGATTAAGAGCTTTGCGTCGCCATTTCAGTGACATGACTTCGGACTTTGCGACACCTGTGCCAGTCGCATAGGCATAAGCAGCCCGGGCGCAGGATTGTCCGTCGCCTAGATCACATCCGTGCCTGCTCCAGGTGAGCTTCTGCTCCTGTGCAAATGCCACGCTGACAAGCGAGTTTCCGCCCGCTTGTATGATAGCATTGAAAGCGTTCGCGGCCGCCACGCAATCATCACGGCGCTTCAGATAGCACCCTTGGACGTGCGGAGAAACAGACCGGGCATAAGCGTCCTTATCCGCCTGAGACGCGGTCGCAGCCGCAAGTGTCGCGCTGGGTCGAGGGGCGGCGGAGGACGGGGCTGAGCGTTTTGGAGCCGTCGAAATGCGCGCGAGGCCCATCCTCTGCGTATTATACTTTGAACAGACGTAAGACTTATTGCCGGACACGCCGAAATTTTCAGCCCATTGTTGCTCGGCGTCAGTAGGTTTCGCCGTTGCAGGATCCGTATCGGTCTGGCGCGCCTTGATGTTGCGGTAGGCCGCCCAGCATTGATCCATCGTCGCTGTTTGCCCGGCCTTCAAGGATGGTCCCGGCTTCGGTCTGGATTTGGGTACAATCGTCGGTTCACTAAGACCCGACGTTTCCAGACGTTTGATATCGACGGGACCATTCTGACAGTCGAGGACGGTTTCGGCCCAGGCGACCGCATGAGGCGGTGCAAAGGTCGGCGTGGTTGCTGGAAAATCCGGCCAGTCTGCCGGTTCGGTCTGGCTGGGCAGGCGGCTCATTCGCGCCTTGTAGTCAAGCAGCGCGTCGGCTTTCTTGCCGTTGGCAGGAATCGCACAATATTCGTCCCGAAAGTAGCAGTGTATCAGAAAATCATAGACCCAATCCCGCCCGTAATAGCTGATGCCGTCCCTGCTCGGATTGGTCTTGTTGATGTAGCCTTTGTCGGCCCACATCAGGATGGACACAGCGATCCGAACTTTCTGTTTGTCCTTATAACTGAAGGTCCGGGAGCCATCTGTCTGTCGCAAATAGCTGTCAGTCGTTGTTTCCATCTGACATGAATGCGGGGTCTGCGCCAGCGCTTGCGAGCCCATGAAGGCCGTTCCCGTCAGCGCAAACAGCCCCACGACGGTGCGTCTGATTGAGGTCATGCGGACATCCTCCTCTGAGCTCAATGGCCGAAAAGTCTCGCTCTGTCCCGTGACAAATCCTGTTAGCGGGTTCGCCATCGTGCTGTTCGTTCTAATTCTCCAGCGATCGCCGCGACTGACTATAGGCGGCCCGCAATCCGGCATATTTCGATGCAAGACCGATACAGTCCGGTGAGAGGGCTGCGCTTTTGACGTAATAGTCCGCCTGTTCATCGATCGTCGCATTCGCCAAATTGTCGAAGCCTGACCGCCCCGAACGATAAGCCCGTTCGCCAGAGGCTTCGTCGATATGGGGGGCCATAATGGGGAAATTCACCCGGACCCGCGCCAGCATTTCTCCTATCCGGCGGCCCTTCGTCTTCTGGTTTTCCGCATATTGCTTGCCTTCGGGAGTCAGGTAATCGGTAATCCGGTAAAGCAGCGCCATGCCGCCATCAAACTGACCGGCGCACTGCATGAAAGTCTCATATTCCGATTGGGGTACCTGCGCAGGTGGGAGGAAGAGGCCGGGCAGGGGCGCGGCATATTCCGGCGCAAGTTCGGGCCGCTGGTATGTCCGGGGTTTTGCAGGGACGGGCGGACAGGTCTTCGTCGTTTCATATGTCTGCGCCCACGCAAACACATTGTCCGACAGGGTCTGACCGTTCGTTCGTTGGGGTGATCGCAACGCGGCCAGAATGTCGTCGTAGAGAGCGGCACAGTCCTGATCGCTCATCCGGTCGGACCTGCCGGGAAAGTCCGATAATTCCATTTGCCTGTCTGAAGCGGGGAGGGTTCGACTACCCGTCGGGATTTCCGAGCAGGCCGCATCATATCCCAGATCACAGGCTTTTTTGAAGCTTACAAGCGCGGCGGCTTCGCTGGCCTTGACGCCCCGACCGTGGCGTTGTGCCAGCGCCAGATTGTTACAGCTGAGTCTGGAACGAAGCGCGCAGCCTTTCGCGTAATAGTCAAACGCCTTGTCATGGTTCATCGACCGGGTTTCCTGACCATGCTCATAGGCCCAACCGGATGCATCGCAGCCATAGGCTCCACCTGCATTGCAGGACTTTTCCGCCCAGTCGAGCTTGAGCGTAAACGCCTGATCGGCACTCAGCCCTCTGTCCCCGCCATGTTTGGCTACCGAGTCATAGTAATGCGCGAGCTGCTCACAGCTTGCCACCGAGCCGTTACCGCAACGCGCCTCCATCGCAGGCAGGCTGCTGGCCGGGATGCTCAAATGGTGCTGCGCCGCGCCTTGTGTGGCAGATAGAACGCTGACCGTAACGCTCAGCCAGAGAGTGAAACTAAAACGCATGGAGGTCCTCCCAGGGAAGGACTACAGAATCCGCTCCGGCGCGTCCCGTGACAAATCCTGTTAGCGGGCCCGTCTACCGGTTGAGACCAGCCTTGCGGTCGCGCGCTTTCAAGAGGCGAAGGCGCAGCGCGTTGATCTTGATGAACCCGCCCGCATCGGCCTGATCATAGACGTCGTCTTCCTCAAATGTGACGTGCTCCTGACTGTAGAGCGAATAGGGGGACGCCCGGCCGATAATGTCGCAATTACCCTTATAGAGTTTCAGCCGCACCGTGCCTGTCACCAGCTCCTGCGAGGCATCGATGGCGGCCTGCAGCATTTCGCGTTCCGGCGAGAACCAGAAGCCATTATAGATCAGCTCGGCATAGCGCGGCATCAACTCGTCCTTCAGATGCGCTGCACCCTTGTCCATGGTGATCTGCTCGATGCCGCGATGTGCCATGAGCAGGATCGTCCCGCCCGGTGTCTCATAGACGCCGCGTGATTTCATCCCGACAAAGCGGTTTTCCAGCAGGTCGAGACGACCGATTCCGTTTGATCCGCCGAGTTCGTTGAGGCGCGTCAGCAGGGTGGCGGGCGACAGGGCTTCGCCGTCAATGCTTACCGCATCGCCACGCTCGAACCCGACCTCGATGATCGTCGCTTTGTCGGGCGCATCCTCAGGGCTGACCGTGCGCTGATAGACATAGGCCGGCGCTTCGTCATTCGGGTCTTCCAGCACCTTACCCTCGGAGCTGGTATGCAGCAGGTTGGCATCGACCGAGAAGGGGGCTTCGCCGCGCTTGTCCTTGGCGATTTCGATGCCGTGCTTTTCAGCATATTCGATCAGCTTGCCCCTCGAATTCAGGTCCCATTCGCGCCAAGGGGCGATCACCTTGATGTCAGGATCGAGCGCGTAATAGCCGAGTTCGAACCGGACCTGATCATTGCCCTTTCCGGTCGCGCCGTGACAGACGGCGTCCGCGTCGACTTCGTGGGCGATCTCGATCTGACGCTTGGAAATGAGCGGTCGCGCGATCGACGTGCCGAGGAGGTAGAGGCCTTCATAGACTGTGTTGGCGCGAAACATGGGAAAGACGAAATCGCGGACGAATTCCTCGCGCAGATCGTCAATATAGATGTTCTCCGGCTTGACGCCCGCCGCCAGCGCTTTCTTGCGAGCGGGTTCCAGTTCTTCACCCTGACCCAGATCGGCGGTGAAGGTCACGACTTCGCAGCCTTTCTCTTCTTGCAGCCATTTCAGAATGATCGACGTGTCGAGACCACCGGAATAGGCGAGAACGACTTTCTTTGGTGCGGACATGAGGAGGCCTTCATCAAATTACAGGCGCGCAATAGCGCGCGCGGCGCTGGGCGCAAGCTGAGTGTGTTCAGCGACGTATATACATTCATCAAACATTCTCTTAAGCGCGCGCCCCATGATCGATCCAAAGAACATCAATCTCAAAGACCTCGACCCGGAATTCGCCAAATCCAAGGCCTGGCCGATCGAGGAGGCGCGCAATATTCTCAAGCGGCTCTTCATCCAAGGCAAGCGTGGCATTAAGCGCGACGGTCCCGTCGTGTTTGAAACGGGCTATGGCCCGTCCGGTCTGCCGCATATCGGGACCTTCGGCGAAGTCGTGCGTACAACCATGGTGCGCCATGCTTTCACGGCCATGACGGGCGGACAGATTCCGACGACGATCCTGTGCGTGTCCGACGATATGGACGGCATGCGAAAGATACCGGGGACGGTGCCCAATCCCGCAGCGCTGGAAGACCATTTGCAGCGCCCCCTGACCGCCGTACCCGACCCGTTCGGGACGCATGAAAGTTTCGGCGACCACATGAATGCGCGCTTGCAGAGCTTCCTCGATAGCTTCGGTTTCGACTATGAATTCCGCAGCGCGACTGCGCTTTACAAAGCGGGCGCTTATGATCCGTGGCTGCTCAAGACGCTCGAACACTATGATGCCATCATGGATGTCATGCTACCGACTCTGGGCGAGGAACGGCGCGCGACCTATTCGCCGATCCTCCCGATCAGCCCCGCCACGGGCCGGGTGCTCTATGTGCCGATGAAGGCCGTCGACGCCGAAGCCGGGACCGTCACTTTCGACGATGAGGACGGGAACGAAGTCACGATTCCGGTCACGGGTGGGCACGCCAAGCTGCAGTGGAAGCCTGACTTCGGCATGCGCTGGGCGGCACTCGGCGTGGACTTCGAAATGTTCGGCAAGGACCATCAGGACAATGCGCCGATCTATTCGCGCATCTGCAAAATTCTGGGTGGCGAACCGCCGGTGCAATATGTCTACGAGCTCTTCCTCGATCAGAAGGGCGAGAAGATTTCGAAGACCAAGGGTAACGGGATTTCGGTCGAGGACTGGCTGAAATACGCGCCCGCTGAATCGCTATCCCTGTTCCAGTATCTGCGCCCGCGCGTGGCCAAGAAGCTCTATTTCGACGTCATCCCCAAAATGGTCGATGAATATTACCAGCACCTCGCCGCCTATGCGGATCAGGACGAAAAGCAGCGGTTGAACAATCCGGTTTGGCACATTCATTCCGGTCAGCCGCCTGCCTATGTGCCGCCCCTGACCTATCAGCTCCTGCTCAATCTGGTCAGCGCCGCCAACGCGCCGTCCAAGGATACGCTATGGGGCTTCATCAAACGCTATGCGCCGGACGCGACGCCGGAAACCAACCCAGAACTTGACCGCCTGTGCGACTTTGCCATGGCCTATGCGCGTGATTTCCTGGTCAAGGACTACCGCGAACCCAGCGATGTGGAACGCGCCGCGCTGGTCGATCTGGCGACGCGGCTGCGGGCTGTGCCTGATGATCAGGCGCGCGACGGCGAAGCCCTGCAGACGTTGACCTTCACGGTCGGGAAGGACCACGCATTTGAGAATTTACGCGACTGGTTCACCGCCATCTACGAAGTCACGATGGGTCAGAGTCAGGGGCCAAGGTTCGGCTCGTTCGTGGCGATCTACGGGCCAAGCGAGACGGCTGACATGATCGAGATGCGTCTCGGCGGATGATCAAAGCTGCGTCAGCATCGTCCGTCCCGGCATGATCCGTGCTATGAGAAAGCCATGTTGAGGCTTTGTTTTCTTTTCCTGCTGCTGATCACGACGCCTGCTGCCGCGTCGGATGCCGCCCGCGCACTGCTGCATCAGGGCGAGTATGAGGCCGCGCGTGCCGCCGCTCTCGACGCGAACACTGTGGACGGGCTGAATGTCGCCGCAGAAGTCATGGCGGCAGAAATCATGCTGATGACGATCCGTGATGCCAAGGACCATGCAAAGGACGCGATCGATCTGACTGATGACGCGCTGGAGCGCGACCCCGGCAATATCGAAGCCCTGTTCCTGCGCGCTCTGCATACAGGGTTCCGCACCCGTAGCAGCAGCGCCTTCGCTATCGTTCTCAAGGGACTGATCGGCGATACTTATGATGCGATACAGGCGTTCGAAGCCGCCGCGCCGGGTGACCCACGCGCCGATGCGCTTTACGGGGCCTGGCACCTGGGCATTGTCCGCGCTGCGGGTGACGGCAAGTTCGGGGCTTCGCTCGGCGAAGGCATGTCCTATTATGATGCCGCCGTCGCGGCCATGCCGGACGATATTGTCGTCCTCGGCAATTACGCTTTTTCGCTGATCGTCATGGATGAACCGGCGCTGCTGCCGCGCGCGACAGAACTTCTGCAGCAGATCGACGCTGCGGAACCGGACGGCGCGACCGAGACCGAGACACGCCAGCGTATGCTGAGCCTGCTCGCCGTGATCGATGATCCGGATACGCTGCGAACGCGTGCCGACGGGCTTCTCAACACTGAAGAAACTGATACGGATTAGGGCCGGGGTCTAGGGGGCATCATGTATACAGTCGAACTCGCCTGGTTCTGTTTCGATTTGCCTGACCACGCTACGGTCGAGGCCCATACATCGCCGCCCAATCCGCTTTTTCCCGATAGCCGGGTGACGACGCGCTGGATCATCAGTCTGGAGCGCTACGCGATTACGGCCTATCTGAGTGCGACGCGCGACCTGACCGAATTGAGCCGGATGGCGGCGGACGGGTCCAATATGCGGGCCGAACCGTTCGACCGGGGCGGAATTCCCGGCATGCGTTACGGGGCCTATGATCGGGACAGGACGCAGATCGACTGGTGGTTCTACCTGCACGGGCTGACCCTGTCGCTGAGCCTTGAAGCCAAGGCCTATCCAAAAACGCTTCCGACCGAAGCGGAACGACTGGAACATGCGACGATCATCGACAGTGTCCGGCGGGTTGGACGTTAGGCTTTCAATCGGACTGCATGCCAGCGCACATGCGCCGCCATGAATGTGCTGATGAAATAATAGGAATGGTCGTAGCCGGGTTGTAGATTGAGCGTAAGCGCGATCCCGGCATCGGAACAGGCCGCCTGCAGCGTGTCGGGTTGCAACTGTTCGCTCAGAAACGGATCGGCCTCACCCTGATCGATCAGAATCTCCGGAACGCGCGCCCCGTCTTCGATCAGCGCGACGGCGTCATAGGCTCGCCAGGCCGCGCGGTCATCGCCAAGATAGCCGCTCAAGGCCTTCTCGCCCCAGGGACAGTAGATCGGATGACAGATCGGCGCGACGGCGGACAGGGAACGGAACCGGTCCGGATGGCGTAAGCCCATAGTCAGCGCGCCATGTCCGCCCATGGAATGGCCGGTGATCGCTTGCCGGGACATATCGGCGGGGAATTGTGCAGCGACAAGGGCGGGCAGTTCGTCCTCGATATAGGTCCGCATCTGGAAATGCTCGGCCCAAGGCGCTTGCGTGGCATCCACATAAAAGCCCGCGCCCTGTCCGAAATCATAGGCATCGTCATTGGGAACAGCGTCGCCGCGCGGGCTTGTATCCGGCGCGATGAAGATGATCCCGGCCTCCGCGCAGGCCGCGCGATATTCGCCCTTTTCCGTCACATTGGCGTGGGTGCAGGTCAGGCCCGACAGATACCAGAGTACGGGAAACGGGCCGTCACCATCAGGTACGAAAACGGAAAAGACCATCTCCGTCCCCGTGGCAGAACTGGTGTGCGAATAAACGCCTTGCGTCCCGCCATGGGCGCGCGCCGTGGAGCGTGTGTCCACGATCAGCTGGACACGAAGGCGCAGATCTTGTTGCCATCGGGATCGCGCAGGTAGGCGCCATAGGGATCGCCGGGTGCGCCCTTGCGCGGCCCCGGTTCGCCTTCGCAGGCGCCGCCATGGGCGCAACCCGCCGCATGAAAGGCATCGACCTGTTCGGGTGTTTCGGCTTTGAACCCGATCGTGCCGCCATTGGCAAAGGTAGCGGCTTCGCCGTCACGCGGTTTGCCGACGCCGAACGCGCCAGATCCGCCCATTGAGCCGTAAAAGGCCCGGTCACCCATATTGCGCCCCTGAATGCCGAGCGCACCCAGCGCCGCATCATAAAAAGCGATCGATCGCGCGGGGTCATTAGCCCCGACCATGACGTGTGTGAACATTGCGTTCTCCCTCTATAATTATCTGCAAACACCTGCGATTGCCAGACTTTCGGCAAGCAACGCATCCGTTGGGCGGAGCGCACCGACTTCCTGATAGACCTGATTGGATAGCACGGTTTTCATGCGATCGGTTATGATTTGCCCATCTGGACCGAATAATTCCATGTCGGCATCGATCGACAGGGCTTGGCCATTCCTGTCCGTCAGACCGCGCACCATTTGGCGGGCAATGCGGTCGGGGCAGTTGCAGGACCGGCATTGCTCATCCGAAGGAACACCGTTTTCGGGTTTCTGACAGACAGGTCCGGCATGATTTTCTGGCGGTCGCGCCCCATCCTCACAGGATTTCGCCCAGCCCTTTCTGACAGCGCCCGAACCCAGCGTGTCACACCATGGGGAGTAACGTTCCGCTACAGCCAGTGCCGAAACGGCCTGATAGCGCTTTTTCTTGCTACAGAGATCGCGCATTTTGGCGCGGAGTGAAAATTTAGGATGGGAGAAGGCCGTATGGTTGTCACCGTCCTGGCCAACCGACCCGTTCCAGATGGCGGGCACCTGTTTCATGCAGACATAATTGTTCAGCTTGATGCATCGCTGATATTTATGCGCTTTCGCGCCATCCACACCCAGCAGCGCCTCCCCCTGCATCAGCATGCTGCCCGCATTGTCAGACCAGTTTTTTACCTTGGTCACGGTTTGGGCCGCGGCGGGGACAGACAAGAGCAATCCGGCAATCAATAGGCATGCGCTAATCAAGATGTTTCGTGTCATGTCGCCCTCCAGAGTCCCTCAATAAACAATCACGCTGCGAATGCTCTCGCCCGCATGCATCAGGTCGAAGGCCTTGTTTATGTCCTCTAGCCCCATTGTGTGGGTGATCATCGGGTCGATTTCGATTTTTCCGTTCATGTACCAGTCGACGATTTTCGGCACGCCGGTGCGGCCCTTGACGCCGCCAAAGGCCGTGCCTTTCCAGACGCGGCCCGTGACCAGCTGGAACGGGCGCGTGCTGATTTCCTTGCCCGCTTCCGCCACACCGATCACGACCGAGACGCCCCAGCCGCGGTGGCAAGCTTCGAGCGCGTCGCGCATCACGGTCGTATTGCCGGTCGCGTCAAAGGTGAAATCGGCCCCGCCATCCGTCAGCGCGACGAGGTGCTCGACCAGATTGCCGTCTACGCGCTTCGGATTGACGAAGTCGGTCATTCCGAAACGCGCGCCCCAGTCGCGCTTGTCATCATTGATATCGACACCGACAATCTGACCCGCCCCAACCAGTCGCGCCGCCTGAATGACGTTCAGCCCGATCCCGCCGAGCCCGAACACGATGACGCTGTCACCCGCTTTCACATTCGCCGTATTGGTCACCGCGCCCACACCTGTCGTCACGCCGCAACCGATATAGCAGCTCGTCTCGAAGGGTGCGTCGGTGCGGATCTTCGCGACCGCGATGTCCGGCAGAACCGTAAAATTCGAAAAGGTCGAACAGCCCATATAGTGATAAATGGTCTGACCCTTGTAGGAAAAGCGCGATGTGCCGTCTGGCATCAGCCCCTTGCCCTGCGTCGCGCGGATGGCGGTGCAGAGATTGGTCTTGCCTGACAGACAGCTTTTGCACTGGCGGCATTCTGGCGTGTAAAGCGGGATGACGTGGTCGCCGGGTTTCACGGAGGTCACACCCGTGCCGACCTCCCGCACAATACCGGCCCCTTCATGTCCGAGTATGCTCGGGAACAGGCCTTCGTTGTCCAGCCCGTCCAGCGTGTAGGCATCCGTATGACAGACGCCCGTCGCCATGATCTCGACCAGCACCTCGCCGGGTTGCGGGCCTTGCAGGTCCAGTTCGACGATTTCGAGAGGTTGCTTCGGAGCGAAGGCGACGGCGGCTCTGGTTTTCATGAGGACAAAGCTAGCATCAAACGCCAGAGCTCGACCACAGCTTTTCTTCCCGATAGGGTCTCCGGCGCAGCCGGAAGAAAAGCTCTATCGCGACTCCAGCGATATGCGGCGACAGCCGCAATCCGTGACTGCGCGCCTGATACGATCTACGTCGCGGCCCGTTCTGCCTTCCGCTTATCGCTTGCCCGTTGCTTCTCGCTTTCACTCTTCAACTGCCCACACGCGGCCATGATGTCTTCGCCGCGGGTTTTGCGGATCGGGGCGGCGAGGCCGGCCTTTTTCAGACGGCGGGCGAAGTCCTCGATGACATCCATGTCGGAACATTCATAGGGGCTGCCTGGCCAGGGATTGAACGGGATCAGGTTCACCTTGGCCGGTATGCCCTGTAGCTTGGTAATCAGGTTGCGGGCGTGCTGAGGGCTGTCATTCACGCCCTTTAGCATCACATATTCAAACGTTATCCGCTTGGCGTTCGACAGCCCCGGATAGTCGCGACAGGCCTGCAGCAATTCGTCCAGCGGATATTTCCTGTTGATCGGCATGATCTTCGTGCGCGTCTCATCATCAGCGGCGTGCAGGCTGATCGCCAGCATCGGATTGGCTTCGCCGACCTTGGCAATGTCCGGCACGACTCCACTGGTCGAAACCGTGATGCGCCGGCGACCGATGGAGAGGCCCTGATCATCGCTGATCAGGTCGATCGAGGCGATCACATTGTCGGTATTATAAAGCGGTTCACCCATGCCCATGAAGACGATATTGACCAGTTTCCGGTCCTCGCCATGCGCCCAATCGGTCGCGTCGGTTCTATTGGCCGTCGGCCATTCCTTCAGGTCGTCGCGACAGACCATGACCTGCAAGACGATTTCGGCAGGCGTGAGATTGCGGACCAGACGCTGGGTTCCGGTGTGGCAGAAGGTGCAGGTCAAGGTGCAGCCGACCTGGCTCGATACGCAGAGCGCGCCGGATCGCGACACATCCGGGATGAAGACGGTTTCGACTTCGATGCCCGGCGCCATGCGGATCAGATATTTCCGCGTACCGTCTTCGCTGACCTGACGTTCGATCACGTCTGGCCGCTCCAGCGTGAAATAATCCGCCATCCGGGCGCGAAAGCCCTTGGCGATATTGGTCATCTGGTCGAATTCGGTCGCGCCCCAGTGATAGACCCAGTTGAAGATCTGGTTGGCGCGCATGCGCACCTTTTTGGGCTCGATGCCCATCTCGATCAGGTGATCGCCGATTTCGGCGCGGCTCAGCCCGGGCAGGCGGACCCGTCCATCCGCCGTGCGTCCGGCAAGCGGCGTTTGGGCCATCCTATCAATAAGTGTCGCTGACATGTTGGTCCGCCTATAGGCCAGGGACTGTTTGATGGCCAGACAGGCCAGCAGGTTGCGGTCTCGGAGTAATCGATCACGTCCAGCCGACTCCTGCTTGAGATCCGGACGGTCCAGCGAACAGTCCAAGCCAAGGCTTAATCTATGACAGGCCTCGGAAATTAACTTGCAGACACTCCCCGTCTGCTGCAACCTGAAGGCGATCAACACCCGACGGAGCCCGCCATGACCAACTCTCTAGCCCGAACCATGGTTATCGGTGCATCGGCCATCGCCCTTGTCTGTGCCCTCGAGACAAGCGCCTTTGCCCAGACGGTCGTTGTGTCAGACACTGACGACATCACGATCGACAATGACGATCCGATCACGATGCCGGCGGATACCATGCAGTTCGGAACGAGCGGGCCGACCCTGCGAGTGGGTCTGGGCGCCCACACGCGAACAGGCGACATCACGATCGTCAATGACGGCGTCATCACGCTGGGTGATGCCGATGCAGGTATCTATGCCACGACCAGCAATGGCGGGAATATCACGGTCACGAACAATGCCGATATCACCATGACGGGTGCAGGGGGCACCGGGATAGGCGTCCGGCACAGCCGGTCCGGCGGCGACGATGAAGGTCTGATCACGATTACCAACACAGCCGATATCGTTGCGAATGGTGGCGGTGCCAATACATGGGCCATCAACGCTTTTTCCGAAGCCGGAGGCGGTATCAACATCGTCAATAGCGGGGACTTGACCGGGGGCGGCGACGCCAACCTATCAGGTGTCATTAATGCTCAGAACGCCATTGGCGGCGGGCCGATCAATATCGACACGACCGGTACGCTGACGATGACCGGCGCAGGCGCCGCCATCCGGGCGATTGCCGACGGAGGCGACGTGAATGTCACCTTCGATGGGGTCGTGCGCGGCGCGCGCAGCAGCGATTTCGACCGCGCGATCTTCATCAATGCATCCGGCAATGTGACGCTGAACGCTTCGGGGCGGTTCGACGATGGCTATGGCGCCGCCATTATTTCGCGCGGAGGCACCATCACCGCCAATCTCAATCTTATCGCGACAGGTGACCTGTCATTTAATTCTAATTCGGGGGGCGGCACGACCGTCACCGTCGCGCAAGGCTCCGATCTGGGCGCGATGTACTTTTTCGGTAGCACGGCCTCCGTCACCAATAGCGGTGCGGTCCGGCAGATCAATGTCCCAAGGTTCAGGAATGGCCCAAACCGGGAACTCGGAAATATCGCTATGTCGATCGTGAACCAGGCAAGTGGTGTTCTGGGTAGTACAACTGTGTCAGATCCGGCCCGTCCGGGTGCTGTCAACGTGACGACCAATCGCGGCGACACGACGCTGGATAATTACGGTCGCATCGTCGATGACCTCCTCTTCGGGATTGGGAATGACAGGGTTCTGATGCGAAGCGGGTCCGTGATGTCCGGCACGGATCTGGAGGTTCGCCTCGGCAACGGCAATGACATTTTCATTATCGAAAACGGGGCGCAGATCGATGCGGACGTCTATGGTGGCGACGGCACGGACGGGATCGAACTGCGCGGCGGTACGGGCACCAATACTGTCGACCTCAGCCGCTTCTTCGAATTTGAAAGCGTTGCTCTTGACGCGAATGTCTGGGCCTTTGATTCCACGTCCAGCCTGCCCCTCTTCGTGCTGAACGGTTCGACCTTGCGCGGGCAGAGCGGAACCCTCGTAACGGTGGCGGCGCCGACAACCCTGCAGGGTTTTGGGACGATCGACGGTGCCTTGTCGCTGCTCGGCAATCTGTCGCTGGGCTCGCCCGGCGGCTCGACCTTCGGCCTTCTGCGCGTCAATGAAGATCTGACCATCGGCAGCGGTTCGACCCTGATTTTCGACTTTTCAAACACGGAACAGGATCTGATCCAGGTTCTGGGCAATCTGGTGATCCAAAGCGGCGCCGGCCTGGACGTCAATCTGCTCAACGGCGCGACCTATTCGGACGGGATGACGCGTGACATCATCCAGATGCTGAGCGGCGGAACCATTACGGGGGCCTCCAATTTTATCGTCACACTGAATGGCGGGGCAGGATTTACCGGTACGACCTCGGTGTTCGGTAATGGCGCACTCGGCCTGACGGTCAGGAGCGACATGCCGCCACCCCCGCCGCCAACGACCTCCGACAAGGTGAAGGTCACGACGAGCGACGATATCTCAATCACCAATTCCGACGCCGTAAACACGCTCGAAACCGTCATGTCGCCGAACACGAATCTGTCGATCAGTACGGTCGTGGGCGGACTCAGCCAGTCGGGCGATGTCGCGATCACCAATCGCGGAGCGGTCACGGCCAATTCGAGTTCCGCGTTCCTGGTCCACGGAATCTACGCTGAAACCGCCGGGGACAGCACCCTATCGATCACGAATGAGGCCGATATCAGCGCGAACAGCCAGGCGGGCGCATTCGGTGGCACGGGCATCGGGATCCGGGCGAGGGCCGAAGACGGGAACATCTTCATTTCCACGTCGGGTACCATCAACGCCAGTGGTCGGACCACGCAGGCGATCCAGGCCTCGACGACCGGCAGCGGCGACATTTCCATCATCAACCGGGGCGCTCTGAATTCCAATTCGAATGAAGTTTTCCAGATCAATGATGTCATTCAGGCGGTGGCATCGGGCACGGGAGACATATCCATCGACACGGTCGGCACGCTCAGCCTGAACGGGACGGGCGACGGGATATCCGCGCGGACGGAATCGGGTGACATCGACATCGTGTTCGACGGTGCAATACAATCCAGATTGTCGGGTGGTATCGAAAGCCAAGGCGTGGACGCCGTCACACAGAGTGGCAACATCACCGCCAATCTGACGGGAATTTTTAATAGTCACGGCTTCAATCTTTTTTCGGACAGCGGAACTGTCGACGCATCGATCAACCTGACATCTTCTGCGCTTCATGAGGTGGCAGGTCGCACGATCAACCTCGATATCGGTAGCGCCAGTGACTTGGGACAGATCAGCCTGCGGCCCAGAGGCGGCGACACGACCGTGTCCAATAGCGGAAATGTCGACACATTCCTGCTGTTCGGCGATCAGGGGAATTTCGAGATCGTCAATGCCGCAAGCGGGGTTCTGGGTTCGCAGCAAACACCGAACTTTCAACGCACGAATATCGCCATCAATGGCCAGGCCATCACGTCGACGGATACGAGCATTACCGTCAGAAACGCCGGACTGATCCAGAACGAGGTCTTTCTCGGACTGGGTCGTGACGCATTTTACGCCATGTCAGGGTCGATCGTGACCGGCTTGGATGGATTCAACAATATCCGTCTGTTGCAGGGCAATGACCTGTTCGTCCACCAATCCGGGGCCACGATCAATTCCTTCATCCTGGGCGGTGACGGCACGGACACATACAGGCTCGAGGACGGGAACGGCTTCAGTATTGTCGATCTCGACCGCATCCGGCAGTTCGAAGTTCTGGAAATCGCGTCGGGTCTCTGGGAAACGGACGGCACGGCCACTTTCGACACGATCAATCTCAACGGCGGCGCTTTCCGGGTGGCGAGCGGCGATACGATCGTTACGACGGCAGGCGGACTGTTCACGGTCGGCACGGATGCAATCCTGGAAGGGGCAGGCACGATCAGGTCCGACCTTCTGCTGAACGGTACGCTGGCACCCGGCGATGGCGGGTTCGGCGTGATGATCATCGACCGGGACCTGACCATCGGCAGTGGCTCGACCCTGATCTTCGACTATTCCGACAGCGATCAGGATTTTGTCCAGGTCGGCGGCAATCTGATCGTCGAAAGCGGCGCCCAGCTCGATGTGAATCTGTTTGATGGTGCCACCTATGCGGATGGGCAGACACGCGAAGTCATCCAGATGACGGGCGGCGGTTCGATCACGGGCGCGTCCAATTTCGACGTCACGCTCAACGGCACATCGGACTTTACCGGTGCGACATCCGTGTTCGATAGCGGTGCGCTCGGCCTGACGGTCTCTTCCAACGCCGCGCCTCCGCCGCCACCGCCACCGCCCGTGGTCACACCGGAGCCGCCGCAAGTCGGAGGTGGCGATGATGGCGGCGGCGGCGGGGCCGCTGTCATTGCCGGGGTTGCCGCCGGGGCGGCGATCATCTGGGTGCTATCGCAGAACAATGCGCTGGATTTCATTGACGCGCCGACGGTCAATCTCTGGAATCGGGGCGCGACGACCGATCCACTGGGCGGTACGGCAGGCAGTTCAGTGTCCGCCTTCGCAACCGGCGGCGAGACAGGGAACCTCACTGCATCCGCAGCAGGGCTGGGGACCAATCCGGCTCTGACCCAGACGGGCCTGACCCGCACTTACAGCTTGGTCGGCGGGGAGATTGCCTGGGGCCGCCTCGCCTTCGGTGCCGATTTCGCTCTGGCCGACCAGATCGACCAGTCGGCTGGTGCGGCCCGATCGCAGGCGTCCGCCCTGCAGACACGATCGCTCGGCCATGCGCTCTATACGCGTCTGGATCTGGGTTTCGGGCAGAGTGCGGTCGCCGGATTGTCCGCCGCGCGCGACGACGAGACGCTCCGCAATTTCGCCTTCGGTACGCAAGAGGGGATCAGTCGGCGCGCCTTGTCCGAGGACCGGCGACATTTGTCTCTGTCCGGACGGTATGATCTCGGTCCAGCCTTGCTGCGCACCCGGTTGGGACTGCGCGAAACGGACCAGGCGCTCGGCGCCTTCGGACGTCAGGGCGCGCGGACGTCTCATTCGCAGGTCTGGAGCGCGGGCGCGGAACTGTCATCGCGGTTCGAGCTTCCGGTGGGACAGATGCAGGCCGTCATCGGCGCCGGTCTGGATGATATCGACCGGATGAGCGATTACGGGGCTTTCGGTGTGCGCGATGAAGGCCAGACCCGTCACATCACCGCCGCCGCTCGCTGGGCGGTGGATGGGCGTTCCAGCGCGCAGCTGACCCTGCGCCATCAGACCGGTCGGTGGATCGACCCCGTCAACTTCACCTTCGAACCGGCGCCTGCCATCACGGCCAGTCTCAACCTCAAGGCAGACTTCTAGGGGACAGGTATCGAAAGGGTTTCAAGCTCAGGATCGGTTGATCCTGAGCCATGATAATGACCTAGGGTCAGGACCTAGTTGAAGAGGGTGCCTTCAAAGGGGCTGTCCAGAAGGAATACGGGGATGTCGATGTCATAGGGTTCGCCGGTTTCAGGCTCGACCCGGTAGGATCCGCTCATCATGCCGGACGGGGCCGACAGGGGCGCGCCGGATGTATAACGGAATTGCTCGCCCGCCTTGACGACGGGTGTTTCACCGACGACGCCCTGGCCGCGGACTTCCTGAACCTGGCCCCGGCTATCAGCGATGTGCCAGTAGCGTCCGGTCACGCGCAGATCATGGGCGGACTGATTGTCGATCTCGACCGTATAGGCCCAGATGAAGCGCCCATCGGTCGGGCTGCTCTGCTCGGCCAGATATTCGGGCTCGACCCGAACGATCACATCTTTCGTGCGCTGTTCATATTGACCCGGTAAACCGGAAATCGCCATCGTATCGACCGCGTCTGACGCGCCGTCGCCCAGTGACTTGTCCATTACACCCTCCCTCATCCGGCCCGGCGCATCCCCCCGCACACCACAATCCAGATTGTCGCAGGCTTTCACGATGATGAACATCTTGCAACTATTTTACCCTGCTTGGCCCCATCTTTTCGCAGTGCGCGCGTGACAGGCGAAGCGAAAAGTGGCGGTCCATCTTGTCAAATCGGTCCACGACTGGCGTGTCTCGACGGCTTGAGCGACCCCGGTCGCCGCCTTAAGGCAGAAGGTATGATCCTGCCCTCTCAGCAGATCGCCGCTCTGATCGAAGGCGGCCATGTCCGCATGCCGGATGCGCCTGATGGCGGCCCCGTCGGCCTGTCCATGGGGCAAGACGGAACCGGTTTGCCGCCCACGCTGCAACCGGCTTCGCTCGACCTGACGCTGGGTCGCAGGGCCTACCGCATGCGGGCCTCCTTTCTGCCGGGCGCAGGTGGCCGGGTCGCGGACGGGATCGATGCGTTGTGCCTGCACGAAATCGATCTGGACGCCGGGGCCGTGCTGGAAACGGGATGTATCTATCTAATCGAACTGGGCGAGGCGCTGAATCTGCCGGAAACTTTATCCGCAGTCACGAATCCCAAAAGCTCGACGGGGCGGCTGGATGTCTTTGCGCGCGCCATCGGCGAGGCATCTGACCGGTTCGATGCGCTCCCGGCGGGCTATGAAGGGCCGCTCTGGCTCGAGGTCGCGCCGCGGACCTTTCCGATCCTAGCGCGGACAGGGGATCGTCTGTCACAGATCCGGTTCCGCGAAGGCGCAATGAAACCGGTCGGCCATCAGACCGTCTCCGTCGATCTATCCTCGGATAAGGATATTGTCGGCTACCGCGCGCGGCGACATTCCGGTCTGGTCGATCTGCGCGGTGTCGGCGCACACGCCGCGCTGGATTATTGGGAACCGGTTCGCCTGACGGAGATGGCTGGTGAGAAAGGCGGTTTGATCCTCGAGCCCGAAGAATTCTACATATTAGCGAGCCGTGAAGCGGTCGAAATTCCGGTCGATCAGGCCGCCGAAATGGCCCCGATCGATACGGAAATCGGGGAGTTCCGGGCCCATTATGCCGGGTTTTTCGATCCCGGTTTCGGTGTCGCGGCAGCGGGGGGCTCAGGCAGTCGCGCCGTCCTCGAAGTGCGCGGTCGCGACGTACCGTTCCTACTATCGCACGGGCAGCCCGTTGCCCATCTTGTGTTCGAACAGCTGTCCGCCACGCCGACATCGCTCTATGGCGCACATGGGAGTTCCTATCAGGCCCAAGGGCTGCGACTCTCCAAACATTTTGCCGCATAAAACATAGCAAAAGTTATCCAGACTGGGTTCAGGACTTGCAACCGCAGGTTATCGTTGCCACAATTGTGGTTGAACGAGGGGATAATCATGCGATTTTTTTCATCCGTCCTGATCGGCTTCGTCAGTCTCGCGGCGGCTTGGTTGTTGCTGGCTGTGCCCGCCCATGCTGCGCCGGATACGGATCTGTTCGGACAATTGCCGGCAGCTCATGACGCTGCATTATCGCCAGACGGATCACGGGTCGCCGTCATCCGGGCTGTCGACGGGAATTATATCGTCCAGGTCGTCAGTCTGGACGGAAAGCAATCATCGCGCGCGGATGCGCTGCAACTCGGCCCTGGCGCGAAACCGGAATGGGTTCGCTGGGCGAATAATAAGCGGGTTCTGGTTTCCTTCTGGGGCTCGACGGAGCTCAAGCCGCGATCCACCACGGGAAGCCGTATTAAGACGGCATCTTTTCACAGCAACAATCAGACAGAGGTGACCGTGACGGTCGCATCGATCTTTACCATCGATGCCGATACGCTCGAGGGTCAGATCCTGGTCATGCCGAGGGGCCTTCAGCAATATAACAACAATGTCCTGAACTGGTTGCATGACGATGAGGATCATATCCTTATGCAGTATGCAAGCGACGGCGAGAGCCAGATCTTCCCGGATGTCCGGCGTGTTCATGTTGCGACAGGCCGCGACAAGGTCGTCCATGCCGACCGGGATGATATAACCGACTGGATCACGACAACAGACGGGCAGGTCATTGCCGGTGTCGGTTTTGCCGATCGTAGCGGTAATATTCGCAAGGTGATCGTCCGGGACCCGAATAGCGGCAGTTTCAAAAATATGGACGAATATGCCGGCCTCGATACGGGCATGCAGATCGTATCCGGATTTCCGGACATGACCCGGATCGTGGTACGGGCCTATCGTGACAAGGAAACACAGGGCCTGCATGTCTATAATCTGGCGAAGCAGGCATTTGAGGACACACTCTTCCAAGACGATGTCTATGATGCGGGACAGCCAATTTTTTCCCGTGATGGCAGCAAGATCGTGGGCGCGACCCATATTGCCGACACGCCCGTCCGTACGCTTTTGCCGGAATATGGAACCGTCCTGAAAGAAGCGGAAAGCCAGCTCGATGGCTATGCGGTTCATTTCATCGATCAATCGGATGATGGGCAAACCATTCTGATCCGCGTCAGCAGCCCCTATGATCCCGGCGGGCTTTACGTCTATCGCTCTGGTCAGTCCTTTTCCGTTCTGGCGCAGAATTATCCGGGCATCGAACCGCAGCTACTGGGTGATGTGGTCTCGGTCCGCTATACGGCCCGGGACGGCGCCAAAATCCCGGCCTATGTCACGCTCCCCGCCGGTGTCCGTGACAATTCACAGCTGGATAATCTGCCCTTCATCGTCCTGCCCCATGGCGGGCCCTATGCGCGCGACTACCAGACATTTGACTGGCTGGCCCAGCTCTTTGCATCGCAAGGTTACGGTGTTCTGCAGATGAATTTTCGCGGCTCGACCGGATATGGCCAGACGTTCGAACAGGCTGGCCGGGATGACTGGACCGTCATTCAGAACGATGTCGAAGATGGGGCGCGCTATCTGATCGAGAAAGGCTATGCGGACCCGGATCGGCTCTGCATCGCCGGCTGGTCATTCGGGGGGTATGCGTCCCTGATGGGAGTCGCCAATGACCCGGACCTCTACCAGTGTGCCATTGCGGTCGCCGCGCTGACGGATGTCAAAGATTTCTACCAGAACAGCCGTAATTTCGCCTTTGGGCGTGGTGCAGCAAAGCGTTTCCTCGGCGGACTGCTGGAGGATGATGTCGTGCGGCGGGCCAACAACCCGGTAGACCGTGCAGACGATATCAATGTGCCTGTCCTGCTCGCGCATGGCACGCTTGATTCCGTCGTCAATCATGATCAGTTCGTTCTGATGCAAAGGGCACTGGGTTCACGCAAAGGTCTGATGGAACTGAGCTTCAAGGATGAGGACCACTATTTCAGCGATCAGGATAATCGCCAGAAACTGGCTGACGAAATGATCGACTTTGTCCGTGACTATCTCGGAAAGAGCAAATTCGCTGCGAAATAGCCGATCTGGTCTGCCTCTCTCCACCCACAGAGAGTTGACTGATATTCCTGAAGCGATTTCGGATGCTCGACGCTATGTCCGCGGCACCATCCGTGCTGAACGTACTTTCGGAACCCTGATGCGCGACAAGGCGCTGATGCGTGCCAACAACCCCGTCGACCGTGCCGACGATATTCAGGTGCCGGTCTTCATGGCGCACGGTACGCTGGATGCCTCAGTGCAGCATGACCAGTTCACCAAAATGCGGTCTCGCCTCGAGACGGCGGGAGTCAGTGGTGTCTATTTGAGCTTCGAAAATGAAGACCATTACATGTCCATGCAGGCGAACCGCCAGGCCATGGTCGCGGGCATGGCTGATTTTCTGCTTCGCGTGAACGGACCCAGCCCATTTGCGCCAGAATAGTCTTGCGCGACCAGAGCCTTCAGGCGGAACAGCTGGCCCCGCCGAGGACGCAGAACCTCGCGCAGTGGGGGTGATTGAGGGATACAGGCCCCGTCGCCTCCGCCAGCGTGCCGCCCATGTCGAATTGCGGATCGTCCCACAATAATGTGCAGGACAGCAGCCGGGCGGTCGCTTCGCCGCGACGACGCACAACCATTCGCGACGAGGCGCACATCATGCTGCGGGGATCGACGGACAGAATGTCCCAGCATGCCGTCGTGATTTCGGGCACGTCGAGCCGCTCGTCCATTTCCGGAAACAGCATCAGGGTGGCCGGATTATCCGCATCGATATCCCAGCCATGCGCTGCAATCAGGGCGCGGTAGCCCTCACGGGCCGTAGCTTCGGAGTCAGTGAACGCGGCGCGACCCGCAATATGCAGATCGAATCCGTGCGATGCGAGCCAGTCCATTCCGATCAGGGCTTTGGCGAAGGCGCCCTCGCCGCGCTCAGTATCGTGCCCCGCGGCGGTGTAATGGTCGAGGCTGACACGTAGCGTAATGCGGTCCGGAAAACGGCGGGCCAGACCCAGCAGACCGTCCTGCACGCGGGAGCGCATCATGGGCCGCATGGCATTGGTCAGGATCAGCAGGCTGTGGCCGCGGCTCAGTGCCATGTCGCAAAGCTCGATAATGTCAGGGTTGAGGAAAGGCTCGCCGCCGGTCAGGCCGATCTCCACATCTGTCGAGAGGGGGGCGATTTCGTCCAATAGCGGCGCCACGTCTTCCGGTGTCAGGTAGACAAAGTGATCGGCCGTGGGGCTGCTCTGAATATAGCAGTTGGCGCACGCAATATTGCATAGCGATCCGGTGTTCAGCCACAGTGTTCTAAGCTGGTCGAAGGCAACGATCGCGCGGCTTTCACCTTGCGCGGTGATAAGGGGATGGCGAAATTTGGCCGGATCGATTGGAGCATTCATGCGCCTTGCCTAGCAGGCTGCATCGGGTCTGCCGCCATATTTTTGCTTCAATCCGCTCAAATCGTGTCAAAAAGGCGCGCCAACGCTGTGGCAAAGTGAGTTGCAATCAGTTTGCGAAGTCTCAATAAGGTTCAGGCCCGCGAAGAGTTGCGGGTGGGCTTGACGCCGCCAACAGGACCGGAAGACCAATGCGCATGGGGAGTGCGGGTCGACGGATCACAGACAAGATGAGAGCTTCATGTTCAACCCATATGCCGACCATTCGCTGACGACCGCCTTCGAAACGGAGCTGTCGTCTTTCGCACCGATTGACACGCAAGCCAGTGGCTTACTGCTTGATGGAGGTTTCCAGCCTGACCCCGCCGCATTCCGTATGCCGGGCAGCGATGTCTGGAACCCGTTCGCTATCGAGACGGCTGCCGGGTCGATTGCTGCGATTTTCTCGAAAGCGCCCAGCGTCTTTCTGGCCGAAGCCCTGTTCACAGCAATGGTCGATAATGGTCATGTCTTCGAAGCGGAATCCGATCTCTGTGCCTGTCACAGTCACGATCATGGCATGGATGCCAAGGCGCAGATCAAGGCGATCATGGCTGATATCGATGCCCTGATCACGGATTTGGGTGAGGGTGCCAATCTGAGCGAGCTGCTGACGACGATTGCCGATATGGGTGATGTGACAATGGACGCCGTCATCGAAGCGCTGAAAGAGGTCGCCGATACGCTTTCCAACGAACCAGACGGCGGCGACGTCGCGGGCGATGCGACGACGACAGGTACGCTTCAGATCGGCGGGTCCGTGACTGGCCTGCGCAATGGCTCGACAGACGATGACTGGTTTGCCGTCGAACTTGAAGCGGGCGTCGAATATACGTTCATCATGTTGCGGGACGGCGCTAATCCGCTTGGCGATCCGTGGCTGAGACTGTTCAATTCCGCCAGTGTCGAAGTGGCGTCGAACGACGATGTGGAGATCGATGGCGATCTGACGCGCGGGGAAAACCAGAACTCTCTGATCGTTTTCACACCGACCGAGTCGGGCACATATTATGTTGAAGCGAGTGCGTTCGGAAACCGGATCGGTAATTATACGATCTATGCGGAACGTGATGATGAGCGCCCTGATTTCACGCTGGACCAGGCAGCCTTCTTCCTGACCGATCAGTTTTCGCCCCGTACAATCTGGCCGAAAACGGATTTGACCTATGACATTTCTGCGCTGTCGGACGGGGCGAAGACATTGGCTCTGGCGGCAATGGAAGCCTGGGCGGAAGTGTCGGGGCTGACCTTCACGGCTGTGGCTGATGGCGGCACCGCCGATATCGATTTCAACGAAAATAACGATCCAGACGATGGCAGCGCGCAGGCCTTCGCCAGTACGCGGAGCAATCCTGCCATCGGCATTACAGGCGTTACCGTAACCGTGTCCCAGAACTGGGATCTGGATGGGAGCGGCAATCCGGATTACACACTCAATTCCTACCGTTACCAGACCTATCTGCACGAAGTCGGCCACGCGCTCGGCCTCGGACATGGGGGTCCGTATAATGGCACTTCCACAGCTTTCGATGGGACCTCGCTCCAGATCTACAATCAGGATGCCTGGAACTATACGGTGATGAGCTACATCAATCAGAGTGAGGCGAATTCCGGCACGCCGCGTTTCGCGCTTGGTCTGCAGATCGTCGATATCATCGCCATTCAGAACCTCTACGGGGTCAACAACAATACGCGAACGGGCGACAGCACATACGGCTTCAATTCGACGGAAACGGGCATCTACGATCTGGAGACGAACTTCTTCAATCAGGGTATCCGTCCACCGGCCCATTCGATCTGGGATGCGGGCGGGACCGATACGCTGGACTTCTCGGGCTATAGCGCCAACCAGCGGATCAGCCTGATCGCGGAAACCTTTTCCGATATTGGTGACAATACCGTCACGGCGGACACGACGGACGCGCTGATCAACGTGCTGACGATTGCACGCGGAACGGTGATCGAAAACGCGATCGGCGGATCGGGGAACGATACGTTTGTCGGCAATGCCGCTGACAACGTCTTTACCGGCAATGCCGGCGACGACACCTATTCGGGGGGCGCCGGGACAGACACGGTCATTCTCAGCAATAACCGTAACGAATATACGATTTCCGTCGAAAACGGGCAGCTCGTTCTCGTCAATGCCGCCGATGGAACCGACCGCGTCAATATTTCCGACGTCGAATTTATCGGCTTCGTCAACGGAACGCAGCTTGTCAGCGTCGCGTCCCTCGCCGGGACGGGTGTGACGTTTACCGAAGGGCCCGATGTCGTGGTCGGTACGGCGAGTGACGACGACTATTCCGCCCTGTCCGGTGACGACACTGTGTCAGGCGAAGGCGGCAATGACACGATCCGCGGCGGCGACGGTGCCGATACGCTGAGCGGCGGGCAAGGCGACGATACGCTGATCGGTGACACGGCCTATGTGCTGAGCGGCATCGAAGGGACGGTCTACCGGGCCTATCAGGCGGTCTTCGATCGTGACCCCGATACGGCTGGCTTCGATCTGTATGTCAACGGCCTGCGTCTGGGAACAGTCACACAACTGAAGATGTTCGAGGACTTTGTCGGCTCCGCCGAATTCCAGGCGACTTACGGCAATCTGACCAATGCGCAGTTTGTCGATCTGCTCTACGCCAACATCCTGCCGGGCAATAATGACGCGCAGGGACGGGCCAACTATACGGCCTCGCTGGATAGTGCAGCCCTGACCCGCGCTCAGGTCGTCGAGGAACTGGCCGGATCATCGGAATTCCGCGAACTGGCCCGGCTCGAAAGCGCCGCCTACGCCAGTAACGTCATTCTCGATCCGATCGATTTCCAGGTCTTCCGCCTGTATGAAGCGGTCTTTGACCGGGCCCCCGATGCGGCCGGCTTCAGGCTCTACACGGATGGGCTGCGTAACGAGTCGATCAATCTGACCGGAATTGCGACGGATTTCGTGGCCTCGACCGAATTCCAGAACACTTATGGTAATCTGACCAATGCGGAATTCGTCGAACTCCTTTATACCAACGTCTTGCCGGGCAATACGGATCAGGCAGGGCGTGATTCCTACATCGCGTCGCTGGATAGCAATGCGCTGACCCGCACGGCGATGATCGTTGAACTGTCCGAGAGTTTCGAGTTGCGTGAGCGTACGGATACGGAAGCCGCGACCTTCATCCAGAACTATGACACGTCCATCATTTCCGACACGCTGACAGGCGGGGCGGGCAAGGATCTCATGTTCGGGGGCAAAGGCCGCGATACCTTCGTGTTCGATGATGACAATACCGGTGTCGATACCATTATGGATTTCGAATCCGGCCTCGATGTCATCCAGATCACCAACGTTCCAGGCTTCACGACCTTCGCTCAGGTTCAGGCCGCGGCTGTGCAGAACGGAACAAATACGGTCATCACGCTCAATAATGGCAATCAGATCATTCTGCGCAATGTCGACCGCGATTCACTGACGCAGAATGATTTTTCCTTTGCTGCGGCTCAGTCGGCGGCGACCCTGAAGGACGGCCTCACACCGGTGGCCGAACCGCTCGACATATTTGACGATCTGTCGAAGGATGATGTCGATGTGGTCGTATCCCTGCCCGAGCCGCTACTGGATGGGGTGGATAGTCTGCTGACCAAGGCAGATGCCCATATGGCAATCGAGCTGATCGAGTTGATCGATCCGGATCAGGCCTACGCGCTCTTCTAGGTCGCGCTGGCTTCGCGCATCGCCACGCGCCGCAGCTCAGCCTGCGGCGCTATGGTCTGGGGCAAGGCGGCCAGTGCTGCCCGCAAACCATCAAGACGTGCAGGTCCCGAGAAGATGTGAGCGGCGGAGCGAATCCGGCCTTCGCGTCCTGTTGCAAGAGCGCCGGACCGCCAATCCTGACGCAGCTTTGTCAGATGTTTGGCCGCCACCGTCAGGTCCGGCTCGGCCCAATGCCCGGAGCGATAGATCGCCTGCGGATCACGGACCGGCACAGTGTGACTGGGCGTCGTCCAGCTCGATCCGGCCAGCTGCAGGGCGCGCGTCGAAGGCTCATCCGTCATGATCACGGGAACGCCCATCTGCATGGATTCGACAAGGGTCAGCCCGTAGCCTTCGCCGCGATGCAGGCTGAGGAATGTATCCGCCTCGGCCATGAGTGACAATGTTGAACGAAAGGAGAGGCGGCTTTCGATCAGCTCGGCCTGCGGGCAGGCGCGGATCGCGTCGCGGAGCGGCGCATCATCCGGCAGGTGGGACACTTTCACACGAAGCCGCACCTGCTGATCAGTCTGATCGAAGGCGCAGCGAAAGGCGGCAATTGCCCCTGCAATATTCTTGCGTGCCAGCGATGAGCGCGCATCTGCCATGGCCAGAACCGTAAAGACGGGTGGGCTCGTATCTGCGCGTGCCGCATGCACGTCGCAGATGTCCGTATGGCAGTAAGGAACGGTCACGGCGTCGGCACCGAGAGATTTCATCGCTGCGGCGGACGCATCGCTGGGCGACCAGATCGCATGGAAAAGCGGTACATAGGACCGCCACCGGGCTGGAGCGGCGTTCAGTTCGTAGAGCCACATGCCGATGCGCGGACGCTCTGCCAGACACGGTGGCGGTAGAGCGACCATCACTTCGGCGGCTTCCACGGGATTGAGGTGCCAGATGATCGGGCCCCAACCCGGGTCACGGGTGAGGGACGTCGTAGCGACAGGGGTCTGCGCGGGACCGGTTCCGTGCAGATGCGCCGTGACATCTATCCGGTGAACCGTGCGCCCGATCTGTTCAAGGTTGTCGGCCAGAAGCCTGACCGCCTGTCCCAGGCCGGATGCGCTCGAAAACAGTCCGTAAACCGTCACCGGGTCGTCGGAATGCGCGCCTGCGCCCGATCCGGACTGCAATCGTCGCAATTGCCAGAGGCGCTGGCGACGGCGCAATTCGTGACGCCAGGGTTGAGGGATGAGGTGAGCCATGATCCGTTAGGCTTTTCTCTAAACCCGAAGGACCGGACCGGACCATTGCCGGACGCAAGAAATTGAGAGGTGAGGTGACAAAAATGCGCTCTGGCAAGGATAACGATTAGCACTGTCTAGGGAGGGTTTGCGGGGCTGACAAATGACAATGGCTGCAAGGTCGCAGCAATTTGCCGCTTGCACCGCAGCCGGGCGTTGCACCGTCTCCTCTCCTCCTCTAGCAGACGGGCCACAATGAACCGACCCGTCCATTCCCAGCTGCCTGACAGGGCCCGGCATCAGCGCCAGGGTCAGTTTCGCTCGCATGCGCAGACACTGGAAGATGCGGCGCTGTTCAAGTCTCTGCGCGATGTCCGGGCCGGGACCTATCTCGACATCGGTGCGTACCATCCGTTGCGCGATTCCGTGTCTGCCGGATTTTACGAACGTGGCTGGCGCGGGATCAGCGTCGATCCGCTCCCGGGTCTGGACGCACTCTATTCGCAGCACCGCCCTGACGAGACCTTCATCGCGGCGGCGGTGTCGGATCAGGCAGATACGGCGATCCTGTCGCGCGTCGACGGTACGGGCTTGTCCGCTATCGATGGCGCAGGTGCGGACCGGATCACGGTCGATACGGTCCCGCTCACCGCTGTGCTGGATCAGCTCGACACGCCCATTCACTGGATGAAAATAGATGTGGAAGGTCATGAGGCCGCCGTCATCGACAGTTGGGGCGATCACCCTGCGCGCCCTTGGGTCCTCTGCCTGGAAAGTCAGGGCGGGGACGAACCGGGCTGGCACGCTGCGCTGGTCGCGCGGGGTTATGACTTCGTGCGAAGTGATGGGCTGAACCGCTTCTATCTGCACCGCGATCAATCATCCCGTCGCGCGGCGCTGGCCGAACCGCCAAGTGTGCTAGACCGGGTGCTGGTGACCGAATGGAGCGGCCTGTCGGAAATACCGAACCGTTTGGTCAGCCTGACGGCAGAGCGCGATTCCATGCAGACGCTCATGCAGTCGCAGGACCGTGCGTTGGACGATTATCGCTTTGCCCTCAAATCGGCCAATCAGGCGCAGCAGGACTTGCATCAGTCGATCAAGGATCACCGTTCAGCCATCGATGCCGGCAATGAGGCACAAGCCCATCTGCACCGTCACGTCGCCCGTCTCGAGCAGGAGTTGGCCGCAGCACAGGACGCCCTGGCGCAGGCGACCGAGCCCGCCGCGCCGGAGCTTTCAGCCCGGATCGAGCGGCTGACGCGCCGACTGGAAGCCGAACGGCAATCCCACAGGGCGGCCGCCATGGCGCTGCGCGCGGGCGTGGCGAGCACGGAGCAGGCGCTGGCCCAGACGCAGGCCGCATGCCGCCAGCTACAGGACGAGCGCACAGGCCATCAGGCCCGGATCAGCGATCTGGAAGCGCAGCTGCATGGCTTGCGCATACGCGAAGCCCATCTGGTCGAGGAAATCGACCGTCATGCGCACGGGCTCGACGCGATCCGCCGATCGACGGCCTGGCGTGTCACCAAACCCGTGCGCGTCGTCATGTCCGGCCTGCGTAAAGGCCGCGCCCGATCACGCACCCTGTCCGGGCGGATCCGTTCATTCGGTTTCGGCGCGGCGCTCAGGCTCTGGCTGCTGAACATTGCGGTCACCCATTGGCGGCGGGACTATAAGATCTTGCGGCCCGTGCGTCTGTTCATTCTCAACCGGCCCTCGCTGGGACGCCGTCTGGCCATGCGACCCGATCATTGGGACGAGAACTGGAACGCGACCGATCCGTTTGATCCGGATCCCAGTGCGACACAGGCGATCCTCGCGCGGGAGCGCGCATCAGACCCCAACCCGGCGCGTTATAAAGGGCCGCCCCCATCGGAGCATCCCGACGACCTGCCGCCCGGACGGCGCCCGCCGCCGGTTCTGCTGACGCCGCGCCGCAACAGCAACGCTCTGCTGCGGCTTTTGAAGCCTGTGCTGAAACGGCCGCGCGCCCGGCATCGGGATGCCACATGACCTCTGTCCGCATGCCTTATAAGACCGGTCCGCGCCCCCGGATCTGGATCGACGGTCAGTGCTTTCAGAGCGCCAGCCGTCTGCGCGGTATCGGTCGCGCCATTCTGGAAACCCTGACCTTTCTACGTAGCAACCATCCGCATCTCGATCTACATCTGTCGCTCAATGCCTCCCATGCCGAGGAAGCGCAGACGGCGCGCCATCTGCTGACGCCAATTCTCGGTGCCGACCGGATTCATATCTGGGAAGGGCTTGTTCTCAAACCTGAAAGCCAAGGTGGCTATACGGATCAGCAACGCGCGTCCGAAGCCGTTCTCGGCCATCATATCCGTTCGCTCGCGCCTGATCTGATTTGGAGCCCGTCCGTGTTCGAGGGTGGCCACAATCGCTACGTTTCACTGCTCGCCCCCAAAGCGACCGGCGTTCCCTCCGTTGTGACATTTCACGATGCCATTCCCTGGCGTTTTCAAGACCGCTATCTCGGTGATCCGGTATCGCGCGCCTGCTATGCGCGCCATCTGGACGCACTGGCGCAGTATGATCTGGCTTTCGCGGTCTCGCCCTTTTCTGAAAGCGAATTGCGCGACATTCATCCGGGTCTGCCGGTCATTAATGTCTCGTCCGGTCTGTCGCGCGGGTTTCAGGAGATCGTCGACGGTCTGCAGCCCGAACGCGCGCCGCAAAAGGGTAATGAAACCGAGCTGCTCTATGTCGGAGGTCTCGACTGGCGCAAGAATGTTCGGGCCATTCTGCAGGCGATGGGTCTGTTGAAGGATCGGGGACGGTCCGGCATCAGGCTGCGCTTGGTCGGCGATCAGCCTGGCGGCGACGTCGAACAGCTTGTCGCGCTGGCGCGTGAACTCGGCATCGGCGATGCCCTCGATTTTACCGGATTCTGCACGGATGCAGAATTGATCCGGGCCTATCAGGCCTGCGATATCGCGATCCAGCCCTCCATCATGGAAGGGTTCGGATTGACCGCGCTGGAGGCGATGCGGGCCGGAGCTCCGCTGATCGCAGCGCGGGCCGGCGCACTGCCGGGCGTCGTGGGCGATGCGGCGCTGCTGTTCGACCCTTATGATGCTGTCGCGCTGGCCGACCATATCGAAGCGGTGATCGACGACCCGGCGCTGGGCAGACGTCTGCGCAGAATGGGCCGGCAGCGATGCAATCTGTTCGACTGGGAAGTCACGGCAGACCGCGTGGCGAGGGGCTTTGAGGGACTCGTCCGACCAACGCGAAATACACCTCGGCCTGTCGCCGAGCAGCGCGCTATCAGTGCCGCGCTCATGCCGCCGATCGACAGGGCCGTCATTCCGCCGGCGCGGCTCTCCGTCCATATGGCTGCCGCAGAGGTTCCGTCGTCTCTGCCCACAGGCCGTATTCTGTTCGACGTCACCAGCACGTTCTACAATGATTACGGTACCGGCATTCAGCGCGTAGTGACGCGGATTGCGCGGCAATTGCTAGAAAATCACCCCAATGTCCAACTGGTCGTTTGTGATTCCGATGTCGGGCTTGAAGCCGCGCGCATGGATGCGAAAGGGCGCTTCCGCACGGAACGCAAGCTGACGCGAAAGATCGTCTATCCGCAGGTCGGCGACACGCTGATCCTGCTCGATAGTAGCTGGATCTGGTACAAATCCTTCGAGACCGTCCTGGCCGATGCAAGGCTGCGCGGTGCGGTCGTCATTTCGGGCCTGCATGATCTCGTGCCTGTCGCTTATCCGGCCTATTGCGATGACGGCATGCCGATCAATTTCCAGAAATGGTTGCGCGCGGCCCTGCGTTATTCCGATGCCTTCATCTGCGTCTCCAAGGCGACGGCGGAGGCGCTGCACGATCTTCTGTCGGGTACCGATTTCCCGCGTCCGATGAAAATCGGTCATTTCCGGCTTGGGTCTGACAGCCTCGGCCCTGCAAGCCTCGCTTCGGGCAACCCCGCTTCGGGCAGTGCGCGCGGCGAAGGGATGCACGACGGACCGCATGATCCCGACCACTTCCTCGTTGTCGGAACGCTGGAGCCCCGCAAAGGTCATTCCGATATTCTCGCCGCTTTCGAACGGCTCTGGGCCAGCGGCGCGGATCTGCGCCTGACCTTTGTCGGTCGTCCGGGCTGGGGCACGACAGGGCTGCAGGCCGAGTTGACGGCGCTGGCGGCGCGCGACCCCCGCTTCGACTGGATCTCGGACGCGGATGATACACGTCTGGCGCGGGCCTACGCAGACGCCGGAACAGTCATCGCGGCCAGTCACGCGGAAGGGTTCGGTCTGCCCCTGGTCGAAGGCGGACGCGCCGGATGCGGCGTCATCGCGCGCGACATCCCAGTTTTTCGCGAAGTCGCACCGGGCGGGACGCGTTTCTTCGACACGGTTGATACGTTGATGGACCAGGTACTGGCGGCGCAGGCCGATCCGACGCCTCCGGCCAAGACGGATCCGCCGATCAGCTGGGCGGAGTCCACAGCGCTGTTGATGGAGAAGATCCGCACAGACGATTACGCGCAAAGCTATCGGCCCATGGATCCGGAACCGTTCGTGCCCGATACGGATACCGGGGTCGACCGGATGAAAGGTCCGATCAATCCGGCGCTGATGGATATTAGTCTGAGCACGATTCCGACCCGGATCGACAGCCCTCTACCGGGTTATTACCGCTTCGTCGTCAGGGTCAGCAATGACGGGCCTGAGCCGCTTTATTCCAAGGGCCGCCTGACGGGTGAGGATAGCGTCCACCTGTCCTATATTACGCTCGATCATGATGGGCATGAGCGCGCGATCGAGGCCGCTCGCGCCAAGATACCCTACGGGCTGCCGCGGGGGCAGAGCACCGTCATGGCGATCGATCTGCCGGACCATTTGGTCGAGAACCCTGCGATCATGGTACAGTTCTCACTGGTGCAGGAAGGCCGCGCCTGGTGGCCCTATCTGGCGCAACTGGATCGGGACGCCCATGGCATTCCCGCAAAAGGTACGACAGACTGATATGCGCAACTTTCTGATTTGGTTCGGCCTTCTGATACTGATGGCCTGCGATCAGGTCCCGATCACGGACGGGGCCGCGCGCAAGGTCAGCGAAGCGCGCGAACGCAATGATGCGCCGGCCATCTGGCGATTGCAGGATGAAGACAGCACCCTCTATCTGTTCGGGACGGTCCACCTGCTGCCGGATGATCTGAACTGGCAGCGCGACGATATGCGCGAAGCCTTCGCCGCTTCGGGCACGGTTTTCTTCGAAGCGGACAATGAGGGCGCAGCGGCCCTGCGCGCGCAAGCGCTGGCCACCCGGCTCGGCCTGCGAACGGATGGACGGCGTCTGACTGATACGCTCGATAATTATCAGTCCAACCTGCTCGAAGCGGTCGCCAATAATGGCGCGCTCGATCTTGCGGCGCTCGATGCAATGCAGCCTTGGCTGGCCGGCGAGTTTCTGACTCTGTCCGCTGCGCAGGGGGAGGGCCTGTCGGCAAATCTGTCCGCAGACGAAGCGCTGAAATCCAGGGCGGCGCGCTCAGGCAAGAATGTCGTCTATTTCGAAACACCCGAGGACCAGATCCGGCAAATTGCCGACCTGCCGGAAACCGTTCAGCTGGAGCTGCTGACCAATACGATGGAACGGTTCGATGACATGGGCCCGGGCTTGCGCCGGATCGCGGAAGACTGGGCGGTCGGCGATGTCGCGGCTCTGGAGCGCGACCTCACCACACCGCTAGCGACCGCACCGGCGGGCTATCGCGAGGCTATCTTTCTTGACCGGCATGAGCGCTGGGCCGACCGCCTCGACCGGTTCATGCAAGGCTCAGGGACTGGCTTCGTCGCGGTCGGCACCAGCCATTTGGTCGGAGATGGAAGTCTGATCGATGCGCTCGAAGCGCGCGGCTATGATGTCGCGCGCCATCTGGCATTTCTGGGCGAGGATGTGATTCGGCCTGCCAATCTCGACCTGCCGAACGTGCCGACAGGCCAGGAGTAGGCCTAGAAGTCCAGCGCCAGACCGGCAAAGACCGACCGGCCCGGTGCGGCATAGCCGACAATCTCCTGGTAGGTCTCATCCAGCAGGTTTTCGCCGCGCAGGCTCAGCACCACATGATCGCCGATGCCCCAGGCGGCCCGCGCCCCCAGCAGGGTGAAGGCGTCCAGCGTCACGTCGGAGAAGGTTGCGAAATCCGTATCGCGCTGCGTTCCCGTATGATCGAGATAGGCCGAAAGGCTCAATGCATCGCTGGCACGCCAGGTCACATTGGCGCTGCCTGTGAAGCGCGGACGTCTGATTTCCTCGACCCCATCCTGCTCGCTATCCAGATGTGTCGCAGCACCGGACAGGGTCCAGTCGCCCGTCTGATATTGGGCTTCCAGCTCGATCCCGCGCCGGGTCGACTCCGTTCCCAGATTGGCGACCGTCTGCGCAAATGTCGGCGGCAGGAAGCGGGTCACGATCTCATCTTCCAGGGCACTTTCGAACAGATCGACCGAGGCGCGAAAATTGCCGATCCGCTGCTCATAGCCGACACTGACGCCCAGGCTGCGTTCGGGTTTCAGGTCGGCATTGCCGGTAAAGTTGGAGCCCGGAAAGAAGCCGAATAATTCGATCAGGGTCGGGTTCTTCACGCCCGTCCCGACCGAGGCGCGCAACCGTCCGTCCCAGTCAAACCCGTAGCCGGCACCGACGCGCCAAGTCGTGGCATCATCGAACAGATCATTCAGATCGTGACGCACTGAGCCTGACAGGGTCAGCGCGCCGTGGCTGAAGCGGTAGTCGCCAGCCAATGCCGCTGCCTCATTCTGCGGTCTGGCCCCCGGTTCGGTGAAGTTGGGCACGATCCGGTAGGTCTCGCGCTCATATTCCGCCAGCGCCGTAAAGGCGTGGCGGTCCGTTTCGACCCCGGCGACCCAGCTGATATTGCGGCGCTCTCCCTGGCTGCGAGATGAAAAGCCGCCGACCGTATCCGTGTCCGTTTCGGACCACTGGCCGCTGATCTTGTGATCGATCGATCCGGTCGAAAAGCGCGCATCAAGCCGGGCCAGCTGCCGCCTGCGTTCGGTCTCGTCATCCGTATTGTCGAGCCGCCCGTCAAACGGGCTGTCGGCGTCGAATTGCGTATCGAGCAGGCTGAAACTGTAGAGCCCGTCGAGCCGCACGGGACCGAGCTCGACGGCGTTCAGGCCGACACGCAGACTCCGCGACTGCGCCCCGTCAACCTCGCCGCCCAGACCGGAAATGTCGAACCCGTCTGTCCGAAACGCATTGCCATTCACGGAAAGAGCCGCACCAGCGATCGGAATGACGGCGCTGATCTGACCCTCAAACGTGCCGTAGGTGCCGCCTTCGACGCTCGCGCGCCATTGCGGCTCGGTTTCGCCGGCCCGGGTGACGATGGACACGACGCCCGCCACCGCGTCGGACCCGTAGAGAGCCGATTGTTCGCCGCGCAGGACTTCAATTTTAACAATGTCGGCGGCCCGCAAGCCAGACAGGTCGATTTCGCCCGTACTCGGATTAGCGGCTTCGACCCCGTCGATCAGGACCAGAACCTGATTGGCTTCCGCGCCGCGCACGCGAATCTGCGTCACCCCGGCGCCTGGTCCCGACGTGCTGACGGCGATACCGGGCAGGGAGCGGAGCAGCTCGGACACATATTGCTGCCCGCGGGTTTTTATCTCATGCTCGGATAGGAATGAGACCGGAGATGTTGTCTCACTCCCTTCATCATAACCCAGCCGCCCTGTAACAATGATCCAGTCTTCATCTCCGTGGTATGAGCAGACAATGACGTAATCACGCTCCTCTTCGGATAGAGTGTAGTCGACCGGATTTCCTCTTTGGCAATCTGTATCCCACTCGAAGCTGACATCCGCTTGCACCTGCGCCCAGCCAGGCACACTCAGACTGACGGCGGCTGCCGTCCCTAGTAAAATACGTTTCATCACGCACGTCTCCAATGTCGCGTGGCCCTTCCGGCGCACACGTGTTTGCAAAAGACGTCGTCATTGAAAGACGGGGCTCATCCCCATCATCCATGCGCATCGGTCGACCCCGCCCGCGCGCGCTGGCGACTTGTTTCGGCAGGTCTTCCGACTGATGGCTCTCCCTGACAATAATCAGAGGTGGATCACCGCGCCTTCCCAGTTGTGAAACCAGTGGCGTTTGCGGCGACCCTCGCCAAACACGGCAGCGGGCGCTGTCGAGGATTTGAACCCCGTTCCCTATTCACGCTCGTTAAGAGCGACCGGAACGGGGCTGCGCCTAAAGTCTTTGACAGCGCGGCACAAGCGCCTAGAGGGCGGATATGCGAATTTCTTTATATGATCTATTGCGGCAGACCCCACTGCTTCTGGCCGACGGCGCGACCGGCACCAACTTCATGCATATGGGGCTGGAGCCTGGCTTCCCGCCGGACATCTGGAACCTGACCGAGCCAACCAAACCGGAGACGCTACACCGACAATTTGTCGACGCCGGATCCGACATTATCCTGACCAATACGTTCGGGGCCAATGCGCCGCGTCTGAAACTGCATGACGCACAGGACGACACCTACGCCATCAACAAGGCCGGGGCCGAGATTGCGGGCCGCGTGGCCGCAGCCGCCGATCGCCCCGTCGTCGTGGCCGGGTCCGTCGGACCGACGGGCGAACTGTTCGCGCCGATGGGTGAGATGACGATGGACAGTGCCGTTGCCGCCTTTTCGACACAGATCGAAGGCCTGCGCGACGGCGGTGCCGACGTGATCTGGATCGAAACCATGTCGGCGGCGGAAGAGATTCAGGCCGCTGCGCAAGCCGCGATCAATTGCGGCATGCCTTACGTCTTCACGGCGAGTTTCGACACGGCTGGCAAGACGATGATGGGGGTCGCGCCCGGCGACATTCACGGCATCACGGCGGCGCTGTCCGAACAGCCGCTGGCCGTCGGTTCGAATTGCGGCGTCGGAGCGTCCGATCTGCTGCTCGGCGCGCTCGACATGACGGCCGCCAATCCCGACGCGGTCGTGGTCGGCAAGGCCAATTGCGGTATTCCGACCGTGCTGGGCAAGGAGACTGTCTATTCCGGCACGCCGGAGCTGATGTATGATTATGCGCAGCTTGCCGCCGATGCAGGTGTGCGGATCATTGGCGGCTGCTGCGGCAATGCGCCGGAACATGTCGCCGCCATGCGCCGGTCGATCGACGCCTATCTGGAACGCGGCGCTCCCGGTCCGCGCCCAACCCGTGCCAGCCTTGAGGCGGCTCTTGGACCGCTAGTCAATCCCCCAGTCGAGGCGGGAACGAAGGGCCGTCGCGGAGCCAGGGGTAGGGCAAGGGGAGGCGCGAGACGCCAGCGCTGACCCCGATTGCAAGGCTTTGCTAACCCTGTCGCTTAGCGCCATCCTAAGGCTCCGACCCTAAAGCATCGTCCCAAGCCGACCCATTTATGAGGTTGGCACGATGAATGGGAAGAGGATCGGGCATGGCGCTAGCGCCCAAAATCGTTGCACGGCAGACGCAAAGTCTGGCCATGACACCGCAATTGCAGCAGGCGATCAAGCTGCTGCAACTCTCCAATCTGGAGCTGGCGGCCTTCGTTGAGGATCAGGTTGAAAAGAACCCTCTGCTGGAACGTGGTACGGGCGATGAGAACCGTCGCGGTGAAGACGAACCCGTCACGGTCGCTGCATCCGAGACAACGCTCGACATGAATGTCCCGGCGGCGGCGCAGACCGAACTGGATGTTCCGGATCACAGTATTTCCGATGACAGTGCGGCTGACCGTATCGGCGGTCCGGCGGCCGATGTTGGCGGTTCGATCGATTTCAACAAGGGGGCCGGGTCCGGCCGTCCACTGTCGGATGTTTATGACGCCGCTGCCAATGCCGCGGCCGAAGTGACGTTGCAGGATCATCTGCGGCGCCAGTTTGCTCATCTGTCCCTGTGTCCTACGGACCGCCCGGTCGCGGACTATCTGGTCAATCTGATTGATGACGGCGGTTATCTACGCGAAGAAACCGAGGCCTTGGCCCTGTCGCTAGGTGTCTCGTCAGCGCGTATCAGCTCGGTCATTACCCAGCTGCAGACGTTGGAGCCGACCGGCGTCTTCGCCCGCAGCTTGCCGGAATGCCTGTCGATGCAGCTGGCGGAAACTGGTCATCTCGACGATGCCAACCGGATCATGCTCGATAATCTGGATCTGCTGGCCCGGCATGACCTGCCCAAACTGGCCAAGCTATGCCAAATCGATATTGATGGGCTCAAGACCCGTATCCTGCATCTGCGGTCTCTGTCACCGAAGCCGGGTTTTGCCTTTGGCGGCAGTGCCGTCTCTGGTGTTGAACCCGATGTCTATGTGCGTGAAACGCCGCAAGGCGGCTGGGCGGTCGAACTGAATTCCGACACGCTGCCGCGCGTGCTGGTCAACAAGCGCTATTACCGCGAAATCAAGGCGGCGTCCGGCGACGATGAAACGGCGCGGGAATTTCTGTCCGACTGTCATCAGACCGCAAGCTGGTTGGTCAAATCACTCGATCAACGGGCCCGCACGATCCTGAAGGTCGCCAGCGAAATCGTCCGGCAGCAGGATGCATTCTTCGCCTACGGCGTCGATCATATGCGCCCGCTCAAACTCAAGGATGTGTCCGAAGCGATCGAAATGCACGAATCCACGGTCAGCCGGGTTACGACGGGCAAGTTCATGGCCACGCCGCGCGGCATGGTCGAGCTGAAATTCTTCTTCACCGCGTCAATTCCATCCACGTCGGGCGGAGAGGGACACAGTGCGGAGTCCGTCCGTCACCGCATTCAGACGCTGGTCGACGAGGAAACCGATGTGAAAAGCGTCAAATCGGACGACCGGATCGTCGAACTGCTTCGCGCGCACGGGATCGACATTGCGCGCCGGACCGTCGCCAAATATCGCGACGTGATGAATATACCCAGCTCCGTCGAACGACGCCGGATCATCCGCAACAGGCTTTAGCTTCGCTCTCCTATTTCCGGGCGGCCCAATAGACTTTCAGGTCGCGTTTCACTTCTGGCGCCATGATATAGAGCCCGATCAGGTTCGGTATCGCCATGACGAAGATCAGCGCGTCGGCGAAGTCCAAAATGGCGCCCAGCTGCACTGCTGCGCCCAGCGCGATGAAGGCACAGAAGATCAAACTGAAGGTCAGATTGGTCTTGCGGCTTTCTCCGAAAATATAGGTCCAGCCCTTGGTGCCGTAATAGGCCCAGGCCAGCATGGTCGATACCGCAAACAGGATAGCCGCGATCGATAGCGGCACGGGCGACCAGGGAATGGAATTGGCGAAGGCTGCCGAGGTCATCTCGATCCCGGCGACCCCGCCGCCCATGAGCGTTTCGGTCGGAAAGGCCGTCACCAGAACCAGACCGGTCAGGGTGCAGACCACGACCGTGTCGATGAACGGTTCCAGCAGGCTGACAAACCCCTCGGTCAGTGGATCGGATGTCGTGACAGCAGAGTGCGCGATGGCGGCGGAGCCGATCCCGGCTTCATTGGAGAAGGCGGCGCGCTGGAAGCCGATGATCATGGCACCGAGAAAGCCGCCTGTGACGCCCGAAGGCGTAAACGCCCCGGTCACGATCGCAGCGACAGCGCCCGGCAGAGCCTGCGCATTCAGCCCGATCACGATCAACGCGCCGATAATATAGATCCCGATCATGAAGGGAACCAGCTTGACGGTTACCCGGGCGATGGACTTGATGCCGCCGACAATGACGACGCCGACGATCACGGCCAGAATGATCCCGACCAGCCAACCCAGACCCTCTAACGGTCCGGTCTCCCCGCCCGTGACATAGAGCAGTTGCCCATAGGCCTGATTGCTCTGGAACATGTTGCCGATGCCCAGACAGCCAATGACGATGCTGACCGCATAGAACAGGCCGAGAAAGCGCCCCAGTTTCGGCCAGCCGCGGCGTTCCAGCCCGGCGCGCAGATAATACATCGGCCCACCGGAGACGGTCCCGTCTTCCGCCACCTGCCGGTATTTGACGCCCAGCGTACATTCCACGAATTTCGTCGTCATTCCGACCAGCCCGGCCACGATCAGCCAGAAGATCGCGCCCGGCCCACCGATGGAGACGGTGATCGCGACCCCGGCAATATTGCCGATCCCGACCGTGCCGGATACGGCGGCTGTGAGCGCCTGGAAGTGGGAGATTTCGCCGGGGCCATGATGGGCATCCTCCCGCCCGCTGACGATCCGCAAAGCATGCCGGAAACCGCGAATGTTGATGAAACCGAGATAGACCGTAAAGAAAACGGCCCCGACGATCAGCCACACCACGATCAGCGGTACTTCGGCATCGCCGATCGGTACCGAATAGAAGATGAAGCCCGACACGGCGTCCGTCAGCGGCTGAACTGCGCGGTTGATCGCCTCATCGATGCCCGTGGCGGGCCGGCTGTTCTGAATTTGCATGACGGTTCGTCTCCCTGAATGCTTCCATGCCACAATTTGCCGCTCATGACAGACCAAGCTTTTTTGCCCGTGTCGCCCCGCCCATGTTAAGCGAGCCTATGCTTGCACTCGTCTATCTCGCCCATATCGCCATTCTGATCTTCGGAGCGGTCACGCTGGTCTGGCTGATCAGCCTGCTGATGAAAGACGCGTCCATCATCGATATCTTCTGGGGTTTCGGCTTTGCCGTGGTCGGAGCGGCCTGTCTGTGGCTCGCCAACCGGGCCTCCGGCGGGGAAATCAGCCCCTATCTCTGGCTGATGGGTCTGATGCCGATTATCTGGGGACTGCGCCTGACAGCCTATCTGGCAAAGCGCAATCTGGGACACGGCGAAGATGGCCGCTACGTCGCCATGCGTAAACGCTCCGGACTGGCGGAAATGACGTGGCGCTTACGCGCGCTGCTGAGCATTTTCTGGGGGCAGGGCTTGCTGATCCTGATTGTGTCCGCGCCCGTCTGGATCGCCTTTGCCTTCGGTCGCGAAACGGCGATCGGTCCTCTCGCCATTATCGGTGCGCTCATGTGGCTGACCGGAACCCTGTTCGAAGCCATCGGCGACGCGCAACTCGCCGCCTTCCTGCGCCGCAATGCTGATTATGACGGCCCCTATGAGGACAAGCCCGTTCTCGATACCGGGCTGTGGCGCTATACGCGTCACCCCAACTATTTCGGCAATGCGCTGCTCTGGTGGGGGATTTTTGTCGCGGCATGTCAGGCCCCGCTGGGCTGGATCAGCATTTTCGGGCCGATCATCATGACGATCCTGCTGATGCGTGTGTCCGGTCGGGACCTGCTGGAGCGCAAACTGAAGAAGCGCCCCGCCTACCGCGACTATGTTGAGCGGACATCCAGCTTCTTCCCCATGCCACCGAAAAAGACTTAATCTACTCTGCCGCGACGGGTACCGGATTTGGCTTGATGGTTTCCCCGACTAGCCCCCGGTCCGTCCCCATCACCTTGTCCCAGAAGCGGAAATAGAGCCCGTAATTTCCGGTGAATTTCGTATGATGCAGATTATGATGGCTTGCCGTGATGATATGCCGACCCCACCAGCCCTGGATCCAGCGCTTCGGATAGACCTCCCAGCCGGCATGATTGAACACGGCGTTGATCGTCATCAGCATCAGGATCATCAGCGCGGTGACCCAGTGGATCGGCAGGATCAGCGCCATAACGGGTAGCAGCCAGGCCATGCTAGCCGCTTCGACTGGATCGAATGAAAAGCTCGCCCATGGGGTCGGCTGCACACTGCGGTGATGACCGGCATGTGTATGTCTGAACAGTTTCGGATGATGCATCAGGCGATGGCTGAAATAGAACCACGTGTCCTGCGCGAACAGATAGAGCGCGGCGCTGAGCGGGAGCCATAACCATTCGCCCAGACCCTGCGGCAGGCCCGAATAAATCGCCGTACCTCCAGCTTTCCACATTTCCAGCACGACTGCCGCCGGAAAGGCGTAGATGAAGGCGCTGATCGTCGAGAGCCTGATTTCGTTGCGAATAGTGGCGCGTGTCGGATCGCGCCGTGACAGACGGCGCGCCCGCGTCGGTGTGCGTTTCCACAGCGCCCAGTGGATCGGCGCAACGATCGCGAAATAGCGCGCAATGATAATCGCGCTCAGTCCGGCAAACGTTTCGACAAAGCCCCAGAACGGTATCGGCCATCCTTCCATGGCCTTGCGCCTAACGGCTCGCTGGGAGGATCGCAATGACAGGACGCTTGCCGCGCTGCTGTGGCGCGCTAGGATGGCGCCATGTCAGACGTCATACTTTCCATCGATCAGGGCACGACGAGTTCCCGCACACTCGTCGTCAGCGCGGACGGACGGATCCTGCATGCGGCGCAGGAAGAGTTCCCGCAAATCTATCCCGCTGATGGCTGGGTCGAACATGATCCGGAAGCGATCTGGGCCACGGTCGAGCGGACCCTGCGCGCCTGCCATGACTGGTGCGAGGCGGCGGGGCACGAACCCGTGGCGATCGGCATCACGAACCAGCGCGAGACGACACTGGTCTGGGACCGCGAAACCGGCAAATGCCTCTATAATGCCATCGTCTGGCAGGACCGGCGCACGGCAGAGCGGTGCCGCGCGCTGGCAGCCGCGATACCGGTCGCGCAATTGCAGGCCAAGACCGGCCTGCTGCATGATCCCTATTTCAGCGCGACCAAGATCGCCTGGATACTGGACACTGTCGATGGCGCCCGCACGCGCGCCGAGGCGGGCGAACTCTGTTTCGGAACTGTCGAGAGTTTTCTGATCTGGCGACTGACCGGAGGTGCAGTCCATGCGACGGACGCGACCAATGCCAGCCGGACTAATCTTTACAATATCCGCGACAATCTCTGGGACGAGGAATTGCTGGCCCTGTTCGGTGTGCCGGATTCCGGCCTGCCCGATGTGCGCGACTGTGTTGCGGATTATGGTCGCTGGAACGGCATCCCGATCCGCGGCGTGGCGGGGGATCAGCAGGCCGCAGCCATCGGCCAGCTCTGCTTTGCGCCGGGCGACATCAAATCCACCTATGGCACGGGCTGTTTCGTCATTCTGAATACGGGCGATCAGTGCCTGACATCGGACAATAAATTGCTCTCCACCATTGCTTACCGGATTGACGGGCAGACGGCCTATGCGCTGGAAGGCTCGATCTTCATCGCCGGTGCGGGCGTGCAATGGCTGCGCGACGAAATGAAATTGGTCGACCATGCGGCGGAAACGCAGGCGATCTGCGAAGGGCTGAACTCCAATCAGGGGGTTTATCTGGTTCCGGCCTTTACCGGACTGGGCGCGCCCTATTGGGAACCGGACGTGCGCGGCGCGCTGTTCGGCCTGACCCGTAATACGGGTCGGGACGCGGTTGTGCGCGCCACGGTGGAGAGCGTCGTCTATCAGACGCATGATCTGTTCGCCGCCATGGCCAAGGATGGAGCCCATCCAAAAAGTCTGCGCGTCGATGGCGGTATGGTCGCCAATGACTGGATGGTCGGCCATCTATCCGACGTGTTGAACCTGCCCGTCGAACGCCCGAAGGTTCTGGAAACGACGGCCATGGGGGCGGCCTATCTGGCGATGCTTGGTGCAGGCATGGTCGCCAATCTGGATGATCTGTCCGCCCTGTGGCAGCGCGACCGACTGTTTGAACCGGATATGGCTGAAAAGACCCGCAAGTCCCTCTTGGACGGCTGGGCGGACTGCGTTAGACGGCTGCTCGCCTAGCGCTGCGGGCTGATGATCGTGGCAATGGGGGGATAGCTCAATTGGTTAGAGCCACCCGCTCATAACGGGTTGGTTGGGGGTTCAAGTCCCTCTCCCCCTACCACGCACTTGGCAAGATCTGGCGGACAGCCACATCGCAGCGGGCTGGTCCCCGTTCACAGCGTCCAGAAGCTGGCAATTTCACTTAATCCCCGCTTATCGCGTTAGGGCGCCCGCTATTTCAATCTTGTACAAGAAGCCTCCACGACTCGATCCACTCCCTCCCATTTCCATGCTTTCTTACTCTCGTCCGTCACGGACACGAGGGGGGCATAACCCTCGGTGTGGCGGGCCGGTGCGAGCGCCTTAGCCGGGATGACAGTGAGAAAGAGCTGGGTGATGAGAGCGTTGATGGCGCTTGCGAGCAGCCAGATTTGCAATGCGGTAAGATAATTGCATTAGAACAGTGCGATATGTTGTGGTGTGTCGACCGACGCGCCGCTGGAAGGGACAGATAATGGCCAATCTTCGCACATTCTTACCGTGGCTTTTCATGCTGCTGTCAGCTTTTGCCATCCATTCGGCGACGGTGGCGCAGTCCAGCGCGCCCTTGCAGGGCAATGCGGGTCACATTGATAAAATCCAGTTCCGCGGCGGCTATCTCGACAATAGCGCCGAGCAACCCGGGCGCTGGCTGGAAAAGAAGAATGACGGCACGATCAATTACGAGTTTTTCGAGACCGGCTTTAACGGCTCCGTGATCGAACTGCAGGGTGCCGAACAGAAAGTCCGCCTGCGGGTTGATCTGAATGCCAAGACTGTACTGGGCGAATGGCCCGGGCACCCGATGGCCAAGATCTACACTGTCACAGATGTCGAGCTGTATGAGGCTATGGCAGTGCCCGCTCCGGCACCCGCGCCTGCGCCCGTACCGGTTCCGCCTGCTCCGCCGACCGAAGTCGTGATCGGCCATCCGCCGCTGGCTGGTCAGCCTGCGCCTGTCCCCGAACCGCAACCTGTTCCAGCACCCATTCCATCTCCAATCCCGGCCCCGATTCCCGCTCCGCAACCGCCGGTCAGTTCGGCACCGAGCCCGCAAGCGCTGAAATATGCCAAACATGCGACAGGCGCGTTCGAGCGCGTCTCGGACCGGGCCTGGCGCGAAATCACGGCGGACGGCCCGGCCTATCACTTCACGGTGGCGGGCTCGGATACGGAATCGCTCTTCCTGATAGACCCGCTTCGCGACGTCTTGATCGAACTCAGACCTGCCGACGCGCTGGTGCGTGCATCCGTGGCGGGCGAACCCCTGCGCGAAGTGTTTACACTGACCGGGTTCGAACGGGAGCCCGTCAGCCCCCCTGTCGTTGAGGGCACGCTGAGCCCGGCTGAACGCGCGCGCTGCGCGGATCGCGGCGGCTTTGTCGAACGCGCTGGTCTGCTCGGTGCGGAGCGGTGCACGATCCGCTATTCCGACGGCGGGCAGAGCTGTACGGACTCGAGCCAGTGCGAAGGCCAGTGCCGGGCCGATGTCAGCGTCCCGAACGGGGCCGCGGCGACAGGCGTCTGCCAGAAAACAGATAATCCGTTCGGCTGCTTCTCCGAAGTCAGCCAGGGCCAGGCCGGGCCCGGTCTTTGCGTCGACTAGGACCACCGGCTGATGACAGGCCATCGGCCTGAGCACAGGCCGCAGACCGCACGATAAACTGATCCTGTCCCCGGCTTCGCACGGGGTCGTGGCTTGCGCGAATAAGCAAGATCGCTATGGCGATGGCCTGCCACAGGCCGTGTGAGGGGGCCGTCATTCCGCCATGTGGCGGGTTCGCCCCCTTGTCTTGCCCGGCCTGTCTGTGACACGCACCGCCCGAAAGGATTTCTGCCATGAATACCATTGGACATTTCATCGACGGGGCGCACGTCGCCGGGACCAGTGAGCGTCTGCACGACATCTATGATCCTAATACGGGCGCGGTTCAGGCGCGGGTGGCGCTGGCTACGGACGGCGAACTCGACCAGGCTGTCGCCTCGGCCGTGGCGGCGCAAACCGTCTGGGCTCAGACCAATCCGCAGCGCCGTTCCCGCGTGCTGTTCGCCTATAAGGCGCTGGTCGAGCAGCATATTGACGAACTGGCCGAACTGCTCTCGCGCGAACATGGCAAGGTCCTCGCAGATAGTCGCGGCGATGTGATGCGCGGGCTCGACGTGATCGAATTTGCCTGCGGCGTGCCGCATGCGCAGAAGGGCGAGCATACTTATGGTGCGGGTCCGGAAATCGACGTCTATTCCATGCGCAAGCCACTGGGCGTGGTCGCGGGCATCACCCCGTTCAACTTTCCCGCCATGATCCCGATGTGGATGTTCGGCATGGCGATCGCGACCGGCAATGCCTGTATCCTAAAACCGTCCGAGAAGGATCCGTCCGTGCCGATGCGGCTGGCCGAACTGTTCGTCGAAGCGGGCGGCCCGAAGGGGCTACTCAACGTCGTCAATGGCGACAAGACGGTCGTCGACGCAATCCTGGCGCATGCGGACATCAAGGCGGTCAGCTTTGTCGGTTCGTCGGATATCGCGCAATATGTGTATGCCGGAGCCACGGCCAACGGCAAGCGCGCGCAATGTATGGGCGGGGCGAAGAACCACGGCATCATCATGCCCGACGCCAATATGGAACAGGCGGCCAAGGACATTCTCGGTGCGGCCTACGGCTCGGCGGGCGAACGCTGCATGGCGCTACCGGTCGTGGTGCCAGTGGGTGAGGGGACGGCAGATCGCTTCCTTGAGGCCTTCATGCCGAAGCTCAATGCGCTTCGGGTCGGGGTCAGCACGGATGCGGAGGCTGATTATGGCCCCGTCGTGACACAGGCTCACAAGGACAAGGTTGAAAGCCTGATCGATCAGGCCGAGGCCGAAGGCGCAACCGTGGTGGTCGATGGCCGTGGCTTCACCCTGCAGGGTCACGAAGACGGCTTCTTCATCGGCCCGACCTTGCTGGACGACGTCACGCCAGACATGGCAACCTATCATGAGGAAATCTTCGGTCCCGTCCTGCAGATCGTGCGCGCCAGTGATTTCGAAGAGGCTCTGCGCCTGCCGTCCGAGCATCAATATGGCAACGGCGTCTGTATCTTCACCGCCAATGGCCGCGTTGCGCGTGAATTCGCAGACCGTGTCGAAGTCGGCATGGTCGGTATCAACGTCCCGATCCCGGTCCCAGTCAGCTATCACAGTTTCGGTGGCTGGAAGCGCTCCGCCTTCGGCGATGCCAACCAGTACGGTATGGAAGGTCTGCGCTTCTACACCAAGGTGAAGACGGTGACGCAGAGGTGGCCCGAAGGCGAAACGGAGGATTCAGCCTTCATTATTCCGCATTTCGGGTAGACCGATGCACTTCCAACTCACCGAAGACCTGACGATGATCCGCGATATGGCGGCGAGCTTTGCGGCCAGCGAGCTCGCGCCGCATGCGGAAAAATGGGACCGGGAAAAGTTTCTCGACCGCAGCGTCTTCGAGAAGGCGGCTGCACTGGGCTTTCTCGGTATCTATGTCCCGGAAGACGATGGCGGAACGGGGCTGTCGCGTCTCGCATCCGCGATCGTGTTCGAACAGCTGGCGGCGGGCGATGTGTCGCACACGGCGATGATGACCATCCACAATATGGCGACCTGGATGATCGCGACCTTCGCCGATGACGACCTCAAGGCGCGCTATGTGCCGAAGCTTGTCGCGGGTGAGCTGATCGCGTCCTACTGCCTGACCGAGCCAGGGGCCGGATCGGACGCTGCGTCGCTCTCGACCAAGGCGGTGAGGGCCAAAAATAGTCAGGGGGGCGATGATTATGTGCTGAACGGCAATAAGCAGTTCATCTCCGGCGCGGGCTGGTCGGACGTCTATGTCGTCATGGCCCGGACGTCTGATGATGGTGCGCGCGGTGTGTCCTGCTTCGTGGTCGACAAGGACATGCCGGGCGTCAGCTTCGGCGCGAATGAGCGCAAGATGGGCTGGAATGCGCAGCCCACAGCGCAGGTCATTTTCGACGATGCGCGCATCCCTGCCGCCAACCGGGTCGGGGCCGAAGGCGACGGTTTTCGCTTTGCCATGGCCGGGCTCGACGGCGGCCGCGTCAATATCGGGGCCTGCTCGCTCGGCGGCGCGTCTGCGGCGCTGGACCTGGCGACATCCTATGCCAAGGAGCGCAAACAGTTCGGGCAGCCGATCGCCGACTTCCAGAACACACAATTCCGCCTCGCTGATATGGCGACAGAGCTCGAAGCCTCGCGCCTGATGATCTATCGCGGCGCAGACGCAATCGACAACAACCTCCCGGACAAGGGAAAATATTGCGCCATGGGCAAACGGTTCGCGACCGACCTCTGCTCCAAGATCGCCAATGATGCGCTGCAGGTGCATGGCGGCTATGGCTATCTCGCCGACTATCAGGTTGAACGCATCGTGCGCGACCTGCGCGTCCACCAGATCCTCGAAGGCACGAACGACATCATGCGGGTGATCATCAGCCGCGCCATGCTGAGGCAGTGAAAAACACCTTCTCCCTTGAGGGAGACGGTGGCCGACGGTCGGATGAGGGTGTTCGTCCGATCTCGGCCTTGCAATCAACGTTCAGCACCCTCACCCGCCGCTGCGCGGCACCCTCTCTCTCAAGGGAAAGGGGTATCAGGGAGATATCATGACCGATCAGATCATCGCTCGCATCGAGGGCACGCTCGGGCGGATCACGCTTAACCGGGCCAAGGCGCTCAATGCGCTGACCACGGAGATGTGTGTCGCCATGACGGAAGCACTGACTCGCTGGCTGGATGATGACCGCGTCAGGGCCGTCGTGGTCGACGGCGCTGGGGATCGGGCCTTCTGCGCCGGCGGAGATGTGATCATGCTGCATGATAGCGGCAAGGCGAAAGACGGGAGGGCAGAAGCCTTCTGGCGCACGGAATATGCACTGAACGAGCTGATCCACCGTTACGCCAAGCCCTATGTTGCGCTGATCGACGGGATTGTCATGGGCGGGGGCGTCGGCCTGTCCGTGCATGGACGGTTCCGCGTGGCGGGCGATACGACCCTGTTTGCGATGCCGGAAACCGGGATTGGCTATTTCCCTGACGTCGGCGGGACTTATTTTCTGCCGCGGCTTGGACGCGCCGTCGGCAACTGGCTCGGCCTGACGGGCGCGCGGCTCGGCCCGGCGCAATGCGTGGCGCTCGGCATTGCCACCCATTTCGTTCCGACGGAGCGTCATGCCGCGCTGATGGACGCGCTGGACGGTGCAGACGATGTCCAGGCCGTGCTGAGCAAATTCGAAACGGCAGCACCGGACGGCGATGTGATACCGGACAGTGTCAGCGCCTTTGATGCGCAGACTGTCGCGGAAATCCTGGCCGCACTGGATGCGGACGGCTCCGCCTGGGCGGCCCAGCAGGCCAAGCTGATCCGGCGCAAAAGTCCGCTCGCGTTGGCCACGACGCTGGAGGCGATGCGACGCGGCGGCGGGATGGATTTCCAGACCGCCATGATGCAGGAACTGGACCTGTCACTGAATTTTCTCACGACGCAGGATTTCTATGAAGGCATCCGCGCACAGCTGATCGACAAGGACCGCAACCCGGGCTGGTCGCATGACGCTCTGTCCGATGTGACGCAGGCGCAGATCGAACGCCTGTTCCGTCCCGTCGCCGATCCACGGCAGCAATTCCTTGACTGATCCGCTCGAAAATTCTCACGCGGCGATGAAATTCGCAGCGCCCGATCCGGTCGCGGCGGCTGACTGGTATGCCGGACTCGGTTTCCGGACTGCAACCTATGGCGATTATGCCATCGTGCGCCGGGGGCAGCTCTGCATCCACCTCTGGGCCTGTGCCGAGCGCAGAATTGCGGAGAACACGTCCTGCTATGTCGAGCTGGCCGATGTCGATGCCTTGCACGCGGAATGGGCGACGCTCGATCTCGGCAAGGGCCGGATCGAGGACGCGCCGAAGGATCAGCCCGGTCACGGCATGCGGGAATTTCATCTCTGGGACCCGGCGGGGAACCTGATTGGATTTGGCGCCCCCATGGCGGCCGCATCGTCATGACCGCCTGGCGCATTCAGCTGCTGCTGGCCTTCGTCTTTCTGTCGCTCGGCGGATGGGTCCTGCTGTTCCCGGGAACGGTGGAGCGGCTCGCCTTGCTGTCCGAGTTTCAGCATAATAGCGCCACGACGCGTCTTTTGCTGGGATGTTTCGGAGCGCAGGCCGTGCTGTGCGGTACGGTCATCGCTCTGTCCGAATTCAAGGCCCGAACCTTTCTGGTGGTTGGTCTGGTCGGATCGATCCCGTTTTTCGTTTTCAATTATTACTTTCTGTTCGTCGCCAAAATGTTCACGCCCCTCATGTGGCTGGATTTTGCCGGAAATGTTGCCATTCTGACGCTCTGTCTGATGGGATGGCGGCTGTTGCGACGCCAGGACGCTTGAAGGAGCCTTGCCATGATCATCGCTTTTATTGGACTGGGGAATATGGGCGGCGGCATGGCTGCCAATCTGGCGAAACATCATGCGGTGCGAGCCTTTGACCTGTCCGACAGTGCGGTCGCGAAAGCCTGCGATGCAGGTTGTAGCAAGGCGGCTACGGTCGCGGCGGCTGTGGCTGGTGCCGATGTCGTGGTAACGATGCTGCCGGCCGGACAGCATGTCCGGGCTGTCTATTCGGACGTGTTCGACCATGCGGCCAAAGGTACTTTGATGATCGATTGTTCCACCGTCGATGTGGACAGCGCCCGTGCCGTGATCGGGCAGGCGACTGAACGCGGTTTCGACATGATCGACGCGCCCGTGTCCGGCGGAGTGAAGGGGGCTGCTGACGGGACGCTGACCTTCATGTGCGGCGGTAGCGAAGACGCGTTCGCGCGTGCCAATCCGCTGCTCGACATTATGGGCAAGAACGTCTTCCACGCGGGCGATGCGGGCAATGGTCAGGTCGCCAAGATCTGCAACAATATGCTGCTCGGTATCCACATGATCGGGACGTGCGAGGCGTTCAATCTGGCGGATAAGCTGGGTCTCGACGCCCAGACTTTCTTCGATATTTCCAGCACGGCATCCGGCCAGAACTGGTCAATGACAAGCTATTGTCCGGCCCCAGGACCGGTCGAAAGCGCGCCTAGCAATCGTGATTATCAACCCGGATTTGCGGCTGCGATGATGCTCAAGGATCTGCGGCTGGCCAAGGAGGCGGCGACGACCGCGCGCGCCGCGACACCGCTCGGTGCGCAGGCGGAAAGCCTCTACGCGCTGATGGAAGCGGCGGGCGAGGGCGGTCTGGATTTTTCCGGAATTATGCGCCTGATAAACGGTCGTCTGTAGCAGAGCCGGACAAGGCGACGTCTCGCCAGTCTGGACTGGTCTGGAGATGCGGGGATTGCTCTGTCATCCCGGCCGAGCGAAGCTAAGAGCAGGGATGACAGCCGATCAGGTATTCATACTGTCGAAAAATTCCGAGTTCGTCTTCGTGTCCTTCAACTTGCCAAGCAGGAATTCGATCGCGTCCATCGTGCCCATCGGGTTGAGGATGCGGCGCAATATGTAGGTCTTGGTCAGCTCGGCAGGCGGGACCAGCAGCTCCTCTTTCCGCGTGCCGGATTTGGTAACGTCGATGGCCGGGAAGATGCGCTTGTCGGCAACTTTCCGGTCGAGGATGATCTCTGAGTTACCTGTGCCCTTGAATTCCTCAAAGATGACTTCGTCCATCTTGGATCCGGTTTCGATCAGGGCAGTGGCGATGATGGTCAGCGAACCGCCATCCTCGATATTCCGCGCGGCACCGAAGAAGCGCTTCGGACGTTGCAGCGCATTGGCGTCGACACCACCCGTCAGCACCTTACCGGAGCTCGGCACAACGGTGTTGTAGGCGCGTCCCAGACGCGTGATGGAGTCGAGCAGGATGATGACGTCCTTGCCGCTCTCGACCAAGCGCTTGGCTTTCTGGATCACCATCTCGGCGACCTGCACGTGGCGTGTGGCGGGCTCGTCAAAGGTCGAGCTGACGACCTCGCCCTTCACGGAGCGTTGCATGTCGGTCACTTCCTCGGGGCGTTCGTCGATCAGCAGGACGAGCACATAACATTCCGGATGGTTCTGCTCGATCGAGTGGGCGATGTTCTGCAACAGTACTGTCTTACCCGTCCGCGGCGGGGCGACGATCAGGGCGCGCTGGCCCTTGCCGATGGGCGCGACGATGTCGATGACGCGGCCCGACGTATCTTTCAGGGTCGGGTCTTCGATTTCCATCTGCAGGCGCGCATCCGGATAGAGCGGCGTCAGATTATCGAAATGCGCCTTCATCCGAGCCTGTTCGGGCGTCGAGAAGTTGATCTCTTCGGCTTCCTTCAGAGCAAAATAGCGCTGATCGCCTTCCGGCGCGTCGAGAATGCCGGAAATCGTATCGCCCGTGCGCAGGCCGAATTTGCGGATGATCTTGGGCGACACATAAATGTCGTCCGGTCCGGCGAGGTAATTGGCTTCCGGCGCGCGCAGGAAACCGAAGCCGTCCTGCAGCACTTCCAGAACGCCGCGACCGCGTACCAGCACATCGCGCTCGGCGAGATCCTTGAGGGTTTGGTAGAAAATATCCTGCTTGCGCATGGAGCCGGGATTCTTGATCCCGACTTCTTCGGCGAAGCGGTTCAGTTCGCCGGGTTTCATCTGTTTGAGGTCGTCCAGCGAGATGGTCTCGAGCTGGTCTACGGGTGTATCGACGGTCATGGTCTATCTTTGAAAACTGGCCGAGGTCGGAAAGGACTTCCGATGGCATTAGACAATAAGGGAGAGGCTGGGCCTTCTTACGACTGGCTGCCAGAGTATGCGGCAGGTCCAATCGATCAGCCGGACGGCTGTTGGCAGTGAGATAGGTCAGATCTCCGCATCGGTCAAGCCGGGAAGGCGGTGATCCGTTTAAGCTTTGCTCAAGAGTTGCTGCTATGCCTTGCCCATGGTTCGTCCCGTACAGACACGCCCGCCACTCAGCCGGCTAGCCTTGCTGATCAGCGTCACAGTCTCGCTGCTGGCGATCGCGATCCTGGCCCGCGAACTGACAGGCTGGAGCAAGGCCGGGTCCTACCCAGACCGCGCTTTCGCGCAAGACCTTGCCCAGGACATTCCGGCGCTGTCCCAATCTCCGGCCTTTGACGCGCAGCCCGTCCGCCGCTGCATCAATGTCGCGGCCGCGCTGGAAGCGCCGCCGGATGAGGATTGGGGCTACACGATCCGGGTCGACGATTTTTCGCGCATCCGCGCCGCCGGGTTCGATACGATCCGCCTGCCAGTCAAATGGTCCGCCTATACGGGACCGGGGCCTGACTACCGGATCGATCCGGCATTTCTGGCACGCGTCGACCGCTATGTCGCCGAGGCCATGCGCCGCGATCTGCAGGTCATTCTGAATGTCCATCACTTCGATGAATTCAACAGTCGTCCTGATGCGGAGGAAGCCCGGCTGAGAGCGATCTGGACGCAACTGTCGCGCTACTTCAAGGGCCGCGACGCAGGGCTGATCTTCGAGCTGCTCAACGAACCGCATTTCGAGGCCGTGACGTTAGACAATGGGCGGGTCGTCGATCAGGATTACAGCCACCCGATCGGTATTGCGCGCATGAACCGGATCAATCGCCAACTCAGCCGCCTGATCCGGGCCGATCATCCGGACCGCTGGATCGTGATGGGCAGTTCGCAATGGGGCAATCCCTATCCGTTGTTCGAAGGCGTCGACGGGGTGCGGTTTGCACCGGACCCGGATCCGCGGGTAATCACGACCTTTCACTATTACGAGCCGATCGCCTTTACCCATCAGGCGATGGAGTTTTCCGGTTATCCGCCCTTTCCGCGGCGCTGGGGAACGGCGCGTGACCAGCGCGACATCGCCGATGTCTTCGCCGAAGTCGCCCGCTTCCGCGCTGCAGGCGGCCACAATATGCCGGTTCTGCTGGGCGAGTTTGGCGCGAGCACCGAGACTCCCACCGCCCAGCGTCAAGCCTATAACAGGCTTCTGCGCCGCCTGGCCGAACATCACGCCATGGGCTGGTGCGCATTCGATTTCGCCAGCCCGACCTTTGGCCTGTTCGACACGGACCGGAACAGCTGGGATCAGGCCCTGCTCGAGACGTTGATCGATCCCTGATCGCCCCCCTGATCGCTCCGGCCTCGCTTTGGCCCCCTGACGCGGACGTCATTTGCAGCGACACCTGTGACCGATCTAAGACGGGTATATCCATTCCGCCCTTTTCGTGAGTGCCTCATGACCCGTCTCCATCCTAGCAGCGCCCGCCCAATAAGCGTCAGCCTGATCAGCCTCGGCCTGCTGGCCAGTGCTCTGCCGGCGGCCGCGTCCGATACGGTTTACGGTCTGTGGCTGACCGAGGAGGAAACCGCCACGGTGCGCATCGCCGATTGCGGCGCGGGGCCGATGGCCGGCACACCTTGCGGCGTGGTCGAGACGGCTGACATCCCGGAAGGCGAGCCGACAACCGACGTCAATAATGCCGATCCCACCCTGCGAGACGAGCCGATCATCGGCCTGACCATGCTGGACGGGTTCGAACGCGATAAGGACAAGTGGAAGAAAGGTCGCATCTATAATCCCGAAGACGGCAAAAGCTATAAAAGCTCGATCCGCCTCGACAAGGACGACCCGGACATTCTGAAGGTCAAAGGCTGCATCGCCTTTCTCTGCCAGACACAGGAATGGACACGGGTCGACTGAGGAAGCGCGTCTTCGCGCAGGCCTGGTTATGCGATCAGGTGGATTGACCTGACACAGCTTGTCGTCGCTAAGAAAAGCGACACGAGGCGCGGGCTTCCACCTCGCGATGGAAACAGACAACAATACCATTTTACGCTGGGCGGAAGCCCGCGCGCGGTGATCAGTCTGTTTCGTCTGCTGCGCCTGCGACCCATCATCTGCGGATACCGCGGCCTAACCGGACACAGCGAACGTGCAGCGACCGGATGCTTGGCTCACGCGCGGTCCGCAGGGACCAGCCTCAAATGCGGCAGAGAAACGAAGGGCGTCGGCAGATAGCATAAATCCGCCACCGATCCCGCTGTGACCCGGATGATCCACCTTCACGGGGCGGACCTCCCGGCTTTACCCGATCGCGAACACGTTCGTTCGCATCCTGGTCGCAGCCCTCACACCGATCCGCCACACCGAGGGTTATGCCCCACCTCGTGTCCGTGACGGAAGAAGGCGAGTTTAAGGTGGCGGGTGAAAGGGGGGATATGAAGCGTCTGTGATTTTTAATCCGAGGGATTGAAAATAGCGACGTGCAGAACGGCAAAAGACGTTCGGATGTCAGAATCGGGGATGGCATCGCATCGGGAACAGGACGTGTCGGGGATTCCTTTCGTCCATATCCCCAGTCCCGCCTATCCCGGCGCAAGCCGGGGCCCAGGCTGGCTTCGATTGTGCGTGCGACATCGCAACTGGATCCCGGTTTGCGCCGGGATAAGCGGTGCCGAGGTCGTTGCCGCGTGTCGTATGACTGGATCACATGACGCCGACAGACCTCCGTCATCCCCCATCCCTGCGCCAGGTTCCGCGACGTATCCGCAGTCAATGCGGGACTTTCCTTGGCGGCGATTTCGCGATAGCGGGCGGCATGAATATCGAGGATCTGAACTGGCTGAACAATGAGAGCGTGGTCAACACGTTCTTCCTGTTCGTCGTCGTCCTGTTGATCCGGATCGTGATTGTGCGGATCATCAAGGGGCGGACGCCGACCCTGTCGGATAATCGCCGCCGCTGGCTGTCGATCGTCCAGAATTCATCCTTCCTGCTGGGTCTGCTCGGGTTGATCTATATCTGGTCGCCGCAGCTATCGACCTTCGCCCTGTCCCTGACCGCCTTCGCCGTCGCGCTGGTGATCGCGACGAAGGAATATCTCCTCTGCGTCATGGGCGCGCTCTACCGCGCCACGTCCTCGGCCTTTTCGGTCGGCGACTGGATCGAAGTGCACGGGCTGAGAGGGGAGGTGCTGACCGAAGGGATTCTCAGCACGCGGCTTCAGGAACTGGACGGCGATGGCGGACGCAACGACTATACGGGCCGCATATTGGTGGTACCGAATTCCATTTTCCTCACGCAGACCGTCTTTAATGAATCCTACCGCAAGCGCTATCTGCATCACCGCTTCAGGGTGACAGTCGAACCCGGTATCGACCCGACCCCGATTGTCGCCCAAGTGCGCGACCGCCTGCCAGAGCTGTGCCCGGAGACCGATCAGACGGCGGAACGCTACTGGTCGATGGTCCGCCAGCGCCTGCAGAAGGAAATCCCCTCGCGTGAGGCGCAGGTCAGTCTGGATACGAGCGAGCTCGGCAAGATCCGCTTCACCGTGACAGTCTTCTGTGCCGTTTCGAAAGCGTCCGCCATCGAAGCGGATATTACGGGGCTCGTCCTTCGGGCCGCCGCGCAGGCGTCCGCACAGATGCAGGCCGGATGACGATCGATCCCTTTCTCGGGCCGACGGCGCTTGCCCTGGCGGTGATCTTCGCGACCGGCCTGATCCTGAACCTGTTCAGGCAGCCGCATGTGATCGCCTATATCGTCGCCGGTATTCTGCTGGGGCAGTCCGGCATCGGTCTGATCCAGAATGGGGAACCGGTTCAGCAGCTCGGCTCTCTGGGCGTGACGCTGCTGCTGTTCTTCGTCGGGATGGAAACCCAGCCTCTGCGCCTCATCAAGGGGTGGCGGGTCTCCATTGCGGGGACCCTGCTGCAGATCGTGGCCAGTGTCTGTCTGAGTTTCGCGATCGCTGCCATTTTCGAATGGGGGTTTGCGCGGGCCCTGCTGCTGGGCTTTGTCATTTCGCTCTCGAGCACGGCGATCGTTCTGAAGATATTGGAAAGTCACGGCGAGGTGGCGACACCGTTCGGACAGGATACGATCGGCGTTCTGATCGTGCAGGATATTGCCGCCATCGCCATGATCATCGGTCTGGGTTTTCTGGTCAGCGATGCCGATATGCTGACGCCGTCCGCACTGGGCGCGCAAGTTCTCGCGGCAGGGCTATTCATCGCGCTGATCGTCTGGATCGCGCGCGGCAAGACCGTCAAGCTCCCCTTTTCCCGCAGTCTTGCCAACGCGTCCGAATTGCAGGTTTTCGGGGCGCTGACGCTCTGTTTCGGGCTCGGCTGGTTCAGCTCGCAGCTTGGCCTGTCGACGGCGATCGGCGCCTTTGCCGGAGGGCTGATCGTGGGTGCGGCCAAGGCTACGCAATGGGTGTCGGAAGCGCTCTCCGCCTTCCGGACCGTCTTTCTGGGGCTCTTCTTCGTCTCCGTGGGTCTGCTGATCGATCTTCAATTCGTTATCGACCGGGCGCTGCCCATTGCCGGGCTGGTGATCGCCGTCCTTCTGTCCAGCATGGTCTTCAACACGCTGATCTACCGGCTGGCCGGATATGATCTGCGGCGGTCCATCTATGCAGGTGCGCTGCTGGCCCAGCCGGGCGAGTTCAGCTTCGTCCTGGCGGCGATGGGCGCAAGCACTGGCCTGATCACCGGGGTCGGTTATCAGCTGTCGCTCTCCGTCATCGCCATTTCGCTGGCCGTGAGCCCGGTCCATATCCAGCTGACGCGCCATTTCATTCGCCCGACTGTCACCGACGGCTGAACACGTCCGCGGTGCGGTCCATTGGCGGGGCGGTATTTCATCCCCAACCTGCGCTTCCCTTCGCCGTAATTTGCGCTATGTTCGGTCCACTGAATTTTCCTTTTTCCGCCCGAGCCGTCCATGAAACTCACCCTTGAACGCAGTGCGCTCCTGACGGGGCTGTCCCATGTCCAGTCTGTCGTGGAGCGTCGCAACACCATCCCGATCCTGTCCAACGTCCTGCTGGGCGGGGAGAATGGCCGCCTGACCCTGGTGGCGACCGATCTGGACATCGAAGTCTCTGAGTCGGTCGAAGCCGGTGTCGATGCGCCGGGACAAGTCACCGCGCCCGCCCATACGCTTTATGATATCGTCCGCAAATTGCCGGACGGCGCGCAGGTGCAACTGACCATTTCCGATAATGACCGGCTGGATGTGGATGCGGGTCCGGCCCACTTCACCCTGCCACTACTGCCACCCGGCGACTTCCCGAAAATGACGGCGGACGGGTTTACGCATGAATTTACCCTGCCGGCCTCAGAACTGTCGCGCCTGATCGACAAGACACGCTTTGCGATCTCCACGGAAGAAACGCGCTACTATCTCAACGGCATCTACCTGCATGCGCGGGACGGGCTGCTGCGATCCGTCGCGACGGACGGCCATCGGCTGGCGCTCGCCGAACGGGCGCTGCCCTCTGGGTCCGACGGCATGCCGGGCGTGATCGTGCCGCGCAAGACCGTGGCGGAACTGCGCCGCCTGATCGACGGGATGGACGCCGATGTTCAGATCGCCGTGTCCGACGCCAAGATCCGCTTCACGACCGGGACAGTCGTGCTGACGTCCAAGCTGATCGACGGCACCTTCCCTGATTATGAGCGCGTGATCCCGCGCACCAATACGAAACAGCTGGTACTGGACAATAAGGTGTTCGCCTCCGCCGTGGACCGGGTCGCGACCATATCTGCGGAGAAATCCCGCTCCGTCAAATTGTCGCTCACTGACAGCAATCTGGCGCTTTCGGTCAATAATCCGGAGAGCGGACAGGCGAATGAAGACCTGCCCGTCAATTATGACGACGAAGCCCTCGAGATCGGGTTCAACGCGAAATATCTGCTCGACGTGGCCGGGCAGATCGAAGGTCAGGACGCGACCTTCATGCTCGACAGCGCATCCGCGCCTGCTCTGGTGACAGATTCCGATGACGAGCACGCGCTCTTCGTGCTGATGCCTCTGCGCGTCTGATGTGACGCCCTTCGGTGGCGTCCTTCACCCAACTCCGCCTGACCGATTTTCGGTCCTATGACCGGCTCGATCTGGATCTGATGCCCGGACCTGTCGTGCTGTTCGGGGCGAACGGGGCCGGTAAGACCAATCTGATGGAAGCCGTCTCGCTACTCTCGCCCGGCCGGGGGTTGCGCGGGGCGGGGATCGACGCGCTGGCCCGGGTCGATGAGGGTGTCACCGCCCCGGCCTGGGGTATCACCGCAACCCTGAGCGACGAAACCATTCTGTCGGTCGGACAGGTACCGGACGCGCCGCGCCGCCGGGTCGTGCGGATCAACCGGACCAACGCCACCGCCGCGCAACTGGCCGAACAGCTGACCGTGCAATGGCTGACCCCGGCGCAAGACCGGCTGTTCACCGGCCCGGAAGGCGATCGCCGCAAATTTCTCGATCGGCTGACGCTGGCCTTCGATGCCAGCCACGGCGTCACCGCGCTGCGCTACGAAAAGGCGCGCGCGGAACGCAACCGGCTGCTGTCCGACGGTGTGTCGGATGCGTCCTGGTATGACGCGCTGGAAACGGATATGGCCCAGTGCGGGGCGCGCATTGCCCGGGCCCGCGTCGATACGGTGGAGCGGCTGCGCGAAGCCATCGCCGAACGCGACGCGACCGCTTTCCCGCAGGCCGGGATCGCTGTCACGGGCACGATCGAAGACCGTCTGCAGGCCGGGACCTATCTCGACGATGCGGAGTCCGATTTCCGCGACCTGCTGGCCGAGACGCGGCCGCTCGACCGTCGCGCCGGCCGCTCGCTGACGGGGCCGCACAGATCGGCGGTGGCGGTCACTCATCAGGCCAAGGCGATGCCTGCCGCGCTCTGTTCGACGGGTGAGCAGAAGGCCCTGCTGATCGGGCTGATCCTGGCTCATGCGCGCGCACAGGTCACGCGCTCTCCCATCCTGTTGCTGGACGAAGTGGCCGCGCATCTGGATGCGGTGCGGCGCAAGGCGCTGTCCGAAGAACTGACCGATCTCGGTCTTCAGGTGTTCATGACGGGAACGGACCGGTCCCTGTTCGATGATTTCGGCGATCGCGCCCAGTGGTTCGAGGTTGCGGACGCACAGGTGCGGCCAGCCTCCCCACAAGCAGCCTAAAGCAGCAGCGGCGGGCGCTCGCCCATCTCGCCCGCGGCTTCCTGCCGGATAAGCGGGTGCAGCGCCGGCACGGCGTCGACCGTGGCAAAAGCCAGCCGTCGGGCGTGACCCAGCAGGCTTAGCGGCCCGCGGCGCGGTGCGGCAGACAGGCTCTGCGTCACAGCAGCGAGGAGCATTTCATCGACCCGGCGCCAGCGCGCATAGCCGATCAGCCCGGCCGTCCCGATATCCTGCCCGGTCTGTGCCGCCTCCCGCACTGTTTCGCTCAGCGCGGCAATGTCGCGAATGGCCAGATTGAAGCCTTGCCCGGCCAGCGGATGAACGGCCCGGGCCGCATCCCCGACCAGGGCGACCCGTTCCGCGCTCAGCGCTTCGCTGCGCTGATCGATCAGCGGGTAGCTCTGAACAGAGGCGTCGAGACCTGTGATCTCCAGCGCGCCCCAGAGCCGTTCATCGATAAGGGAGACCAGGGCCGCTTCGGGCAGAGCGCAGGCCGCCGCAATCGCCGTCTCGCGGTCCGACCAGACGATCTGCGACCGATGTCCGGCCTTTGTTGTAGCCAATGGCAGCGACGCAATCGCGCCGACGCGCTGAAACCGTTGCAGGGCGATGCCTTCATGCGGCTCGGCGTGGATGACCGTCGTAACCAATGCATGCTGCCGGAAATCGCTCCGCGTCACGGACAGGCCCGCCATGCGCCGGATGGCGCTTTTGCGCCCATCCGCCGCCACGACCAGCGCCGCCTTCAGCACGCGTCCATCGCTCAGGCTCAGCCGGGCATCGCCGTCGATCTCCAGCGCGTCGAGACCGGTGCGCTCGATGATCTCGACCGACGTGTCTGAGAGCCGGCTCAGCAAGGCCGCCCGCAGCGCCGCATTCTCGACGACCATGGCGAGCGGTGCATCACTGCGACTGGGCAGCTCGAATTGCCAAGGCGTATCGGCTTCGCCTTCACCGACGCGCATGCCGTGAATGGGCGTCACCGCAGGGCAGTCCACACCCAGCCGGCTCAGCATACGCAGAGCAGAGGGCGTCAGTGTCGTCGCCCGCCCGTCCGAGGCCGCGCGATACAAGGGCCCCGCATCGATCAGCGTCACGCGCTGTCCCGGTCCATAGTCGCTGTCTGACAGCGCAATGGCGCTCAGCAACCCGGACAGCCCGGCCCCGATAATGGCGATGTCAACGCGATCAGTCATGCCGCCCGCCTAAGCTTCTGCGCATGACTTGAAAAGCCGCCTTGATGCGCGGCTGCCCGCCTTTTTGCACAAGCATGAGCGCAGGGCACCCCGGCTTAACGTGACCTTCACGCTTTACCGTCACACTTCATTAACCTGACAATCCAACCGCCTGATGATCCAACAACTGGATGCCACCGATGACGCCACCGCCTGCCGCCACCGCAAGCTATGAGGAATATTCGCCCGAAGCGATTCAGGCGATGATGGATGCAGTCACACAGGCCGAGGCGACGGCCTGGAAGCGGGCTGTCGGCGCGCTCGCCGTGATCGCGCTGGGTCTGATGATCCTATTGGCGCAACTTTCCTATTCACCTTTCGATCCGACGGCGGATACGGCGGGTGTCGGGACCGTGACCAACTGGCTGGGCGGCCCGGGTGCGTGGCTGTCCAATCTGCTGATGCAGACGCTGGGCTGGGGCGGTCTTCTGGCCGGCGCTCTGGCGATCATCAGCGGTATTCGTCGGATCGTGCGCCACAAGGCCCCCGTTCAGACCCGCCGCGACCGGGCCGGGCGCGCCCTGATCTATATCGGCGCGGTGCTGCTCGGCACGGCGACCCTGTCGGCTTTTCCGATCCCGCAAAGTTGGCCGATGGCGTCCGGTCTCGGCGGCTGGTTCGGCGATCTGATGCATCTGGGCATGAAAGGCTGGCTGGATTATGTCGGTGTGCCGCTCTCGGGGGGGATCGTCGCTCTGATCACTTTTCTTGGCTTCGGCGTCTGTCTGGCGCGTCATCTCGGCGTGGTCCGGCGCGATGTGGTCGATATTCTCGATGCCGCCGGCCTGGTCTGGGCTTATACACGGGTTGGGATCGACACGCTGAGTGCGTGGCTCGTGCGCATCTTCCGCAAAAGCTATGTGCAGGATGTCGACGCTGGGCCCGTTGGTCTGCGTGATATTCCGGACACGGCGCCGCCCGTTGCCGCCTTTGCGCCCGCAGCCGCATCTTCGCCCCCGGCTATACCCGCAGCTGCGCCGCAGCCCGCACCGAAGCCTGCTGCCACGAAAGCTAAGCCAAAGCCCAAATCAAAAGCCCGCAAGGTCGCCAATCCGAAAAAGGGTCAGCCCGAATTCGATTTTTCCGATGCCAGCGCTTTTGTCCTGCCGACACCGGATCTGCTGAAAGCGCCGCCACCGCGCAGCACGGTGCGCGACGAAACCATGCTGGTCCGTCAGTCCGAACAATTGCACCGTGTCATGGGCGATTACGGCGTTGAAGGGGTTATGGGCGATGTCAGGCCCGGACCCGTCGTCACCCTGTTCGAATTCGAGCCCGCGCCTGGCGTCAAAAGCTCCCGCGTGATCAATCTAGCGTCAGACATTGCCCGCAATATGAGCGCGCAATCTGCGCGGATTGCCGTCGTGCCGGGACATAACGCGCTGGGGGTCGAACTGCCCAACCGGAAACGCGAAATCGTCTGGTTGCGCGATATGATGGAATCGGAGGCCTTCGCGAGTAGCGAGGCGCGCCTGCCCCTGATCATGGGCGAAGATATTGGCGGGGAGCCGTTTGTGACCGATCTGGCGTCCATGCCACACATGCTGGTGGCGGGGACGACCGGCTCGGGTAAGTCGGTCGCGGTCAATTCGATGATCCTGTCGCTGATGTACAAGCTGACGCCGGATCAGTGCAAATTCATCATGATCGATCCGAAGATGCTGGAGCTCTCCGTCTATGACGGCGCGCCGCATCTGCTGGCCCCTGTCGTGACGGAACCGAAAAAGGCCGTCGTCGCGCTGAAATGGGCGGTGCGGGAAATGGAAGACCGTTACCGCAAGATGAGCCAGGTCAATGTGCGCGGCATGGAGGCCTTCAACCAGAAAGTGGCCGAGGCCAAACGCACCGGCGAAACCCTGTCCAAGACGGTTCAGACCGGATTTGATCACGACAGCGGCGAACCCGTCTTCGAAACGCAGGAGTTCGAGTTCGAACCCATGCCCTATATCGTCATCATCATTGACGAGATGGCGGACCTGATGATGGTCGCCAAGAAGGATATTGAAGGCTCCGTTCAGCGTCTGGCTCAGATGGCGCGAGCGGCGGGGATTCACATGATCCTGGCAACGCAACGCCCCTCGACCGATGTCATCACCGGCACGATCAAGGCCAATTTCCCGACCAAGGTCTGTTTCCGGGTCGGCTCCAAGATCGACAGCCGGGTCATCCTGGGCGAAATGGGCGGCGAACAATTGCTCGGCAAAGGCGACATGCTGTTCTCCGGCGATACCAGTCCAAAACGCTATCACGGCCCGTTCGTCTCCGACTCCGAAGTCGAGCGTGTCGCCAATTTCGTGCGCGCCCAAGGAACGCCCGCCTATCTGGATGCGATCACGGAAGAGAAGGACGAGGAAGCACCGGACGATGCGTCTCTTGCAGGCGGTGGCTCGGATGGCGGGTCCCTGTTCGATCAGGCCGTCGCCATCGTAGCGCGCGATCGCAAGGCATCGACCAGCTACATTCAGCGGCGTCTGTCGATCGGCTATAACCGCGCCGCCGATCTGATCGACCGGATGGAGCAGGAAGGCATGATCAGTTCTGCGGGCAGCGGCGGCAAGCGCGAGATTTTCCTGCCGGAAGAGGATGATCCGTTCTAGGGATCAGACGTCCGCCTGATGTAGATCGAGATATTATCAGGATGCGCTGATTTCCAGGTCCATACTATGCCGATTTACATCCTGTCCGCCTCGATCATCCTGTCCGTCATATATGGCGCCCTGTTGTGCTACCGACCGCCGAGCGTCCTGAAGACGGTGGTCAAGGTGGCGGCGACGGGCTTGCTGACATTCTGGGTCTATGCGCTGGGCGGGCCGATATGGCTGGTCACGGCTCTGGCGTTCGGAACCATCGGCGACGGCTTCATGTCGGGCCATCCCAAGAGATGGCTGCTGCCGGGCCTGCTGGCCTTCTTCGCCGGACATCTCGCCTATCTGGCACTGTTCATGACGACGCCTCACACGCCAATCAATATTGCGACGCTCGCGATCGCCTGTGCCGTTTTCGCCTTTTCCGCCGGCTTCGTCGCCTTCCTGTGGACATCGCTTGCAGAGATGCGCTGGCCTGTGGTCGCCTATACGGGCGTCATCGCCCTGATGGGCGCAACGGCGGCCAGGCTTGATATGGAAACGTCTTTCGTGGCGATCGGTGCGGCGCTGTTCATTCTCTCAGATGTGCTTGTGGCGCTGGAAACCTTCAAGATCGACGCGGATGCCCGCATTCGGAAAATCACGGGTCCGCTCCTCTGGGCGCTGTATTATGGCGGGCAGCTTCTGATCGCCTATGGCTTTCTGCTCGGCCTGCAGGTCCTCTAGGCCCTGTCGGGGCGGCAGTTCGACCGGATCGACGGCTTATCGTGGTGTCTCTGACATCCTCTTCGTAATGGTATCGAGCTGATCCGACAGAGCGTCCAGCCTGTCTTCGCCCATCGGCAACAGGGCGGTCATCGCAGACTGGAAGCGCCGGCTGAGCGCCTCATCAATGGCGGCTACCCCCCGGTCCGTGAGCCTGACGAACCGGGTTCGCTTGTCTTCCGTGCCCTGCCTGCGGACGACATAGGCTTCCCGTTCCAGCCGACCGACGGCAATGGCGAGGGCGCCGGAAGTGAGATGAACGCGTTCGATGAGCTGGTTGGGTTGAAGTTCATAAGGCGGCCCCGACACGCGCAGCATGCCCAGAATGTCGAAGTCGGTATAGCTGAGCCCGCTGGGCTTCAGCCTCATGGCCGCATCATTTTCCAGCACTCGCCCGGCGAGGATGATCCGGCAGATGAGGCGCAATACGGACGATGACACATCCGGGCGTTCGTGTCGGAAGCTGTCGACAATGGTGTCGACGATGTCGGAACCGTCGGTCTGATCGCTCTGTCCCATAGGCCCATGTGAAAGACTTGAAGAGGGAGAACAATATCTTTATGCAAAGATAAACTGTCGGGAGGCTTTCATGCTGGTTCAGGAACTCATCAACACCGTCGTTCAGATTATGGTCGTTTTGATCATTTGCGCTGTGTTCTGGGGAATCTTCGGGCGCAAAAAGGCGGGTCTGACGCAATGGCTGGGTCTCTACCGTCCGACGCGCCGGTCCATGATCATCGCGGTGATCATAGGCGTCGCCTACAAGTTGGTGACGATCCCGATCTACCTCATTCCCTCCATGACGGCGATCGTGATGGCGGAGGGGACGGTGGGTGCGAAATTTGCGTCGCAAGGGCTGACGGGGACTGTCTTGCTGACAATTCTGGTCATGGCGCTTTTCAAGACGGCGTTGGCCGAAGAAATCCTGTTTCGCGGGCTGATCGCCAAGCGCCTGATCAAGGCGTTCGGATTGTGGGTCGGCAATACGGTGCAAGCCCTCATTTTTGCCGCCGCACATTTTATCCCTTTTGTCCTGATCATGGGCGATTCAGTCGACGCATTCGTCGTCCTGGCCATGTTCATTCTTCCGGCCTGTGGCGGCTGGATGATGGGCTATCTCAATGAGGAAGTCGGGAACGGATCGATCGGGCCTAGCTGGGCCTTGCACGGTTTCGGCAATCTGACCGCCTATCTCTATTTCGCCTTGTCCTGAGCCTGCGGGTTTCGCAGGCGACGCCATCCGCATTGATAGGCCCCGAAAAGGCGCGTGAGGTCAGTTGATCGGTTTTAAGGGATCTGCATGATGGACATTGGCGGGACGCGGCGGCAAGTGTGGGGTTGTCCTGCCGGAAAAAGATGAGCCGGCCGAGTATCATGGAGCCGATGCCAGTCTGGAAACGTAAACCGCTGCCCGCCCTTGAAGGCCTTGATGAGGTTCAGAACCTGTTTGCCCCGCCTCCGGGTCTGACCGTTCGGTTTCATCGCCATCAACCCTCCCATGAGTATGATGGTTACGCGGCGATCATGAGTTTTCACGGAAACATGCCCGATGGATCGGGCGGCAAAGCACATGGCCGGTTCGTCGCCTCCAGCGCCGCCTTCTGGAGGACGCATGAGGATGCCAAGACGCTGGTGGTCGATTTCAGGGACCTTCGCTATCGCTGGGGAGACAGCCTTATCATGCTGTTCGACCGGATCGGCAGGCAGTTCGATCACGAATGGAGCGATATCGGGATGCAGGTCCCGATCAAATTGCTGGCGTCCGACAATTCGGCCGGTCTCTATTCTCTCATTAGCGACAAGTCGGTTTTTTTCGACACGATCGAGGATGCGCTCATATCCTGCCGCGCCGATATGGGCAGATATTACGAAGACGCGTGAGAGCTTAGCTTGCCGCTGCATGCCGCGCGCGAGCCGTCGATGCCGCCAGAACTGAAAGCCCGGCTTTGACTCTTACTGTGGTCCCGCTAAGCGGCTGCGACCTTACCCGGAGAGCATGATGGCGGATCAGAACGCACAGACAAAGCCCAAGCGCAACGCGTTTAGCCGCTTCCTCGATGGGGTCGAATGGCTCGGCAATCTGCTACCGCACCCTGTGACACTATTTGCCATTCTGGCGGCGGGCATCGTCGTCCTGTCCGGCATCTTCGGCTGGATGGGTCTGGCGGTCGTCGATCCGCGTCCCGCCGGTGCGCCGGGGGTTGCCGATGACGGCATGATCCGTGCGGTCAGCCTTCTGAACGGCGACGGCCTCCGGCGTATCTTCGTCAATCTGGTTGATAATTTCACGGGCTTTGCGCCGCTTGGCGTGGTTCTGGTCGCGATGATCGGCGTCGGCGTGGCAGAGAAGTCGGGGCTCCTGTCAGCCGCCGTACGCAGCATGGTGCTGGGCGCGCCCAAACATCTGGTCACGGTCGCCATCGTCTTTGCAGGTATCGTGTCCAATACGGCGTCCGAGGTCGGCTATGTCGTGCTGATCCCGCTGGCGGCAGCGATCTTCTACGCGCTGGACCGCCACCCGCTGGCCGGAATGGCGGCAGCCTTTGCGGGCGTATCGGGCGGCTATAGCGCAAACCTCTTGATAGGCACCATCGATCCGCTGCTGGCCGGGATCACGGAAGAGGCGGCGCAGCTGATCGATCCGACCTATACAGTACTGGCGACCGCCAACTGGTTCTTCATGGTCGCCTCGACTTTCCTGATCACGCTGATCGGCTCACTCGTCACCATCTATATCGTGGAGCCGCAACTGGGCGAATATGACAGCTCCCGCGCAGACGAGACGATCCTTGATAAATCAATGATGGAGCCGGTCTCGCCGATCGAGAAAAAGGGTCTGCGCTGGACCGGTATTGCCTTGCTGGCCACGCTCGGCGTGATGGCACTGACCATCGTACCTGAATGGGGCGTGCTACGCGAACCGGGCAATCCTGACCCGATGGACAGTCCCTTCTTCGACGGCTTCGTCGTCTGGATTCTGATCTTCTTCATGGTGCTGGGTTATACCTATGGCCGCGTCACGGGCACGATGAAGACCGACCGCGACGTCATCGATGCCATGTCCGAAGCGCTCGCCAGCCTGGGCCTCTATATCGTGCTGGTTTTCTTCGCGGCGCAGTTTGTGGCCTTTTTCGGCTGGACCAATCTGGGTGCGATCACCGCTGTATCGGGCGCAGAGTTCATCCAGAATAGCGGCATGAGCGGACCGCTCGTCTTCGTCATGTTCATCCTGATGTGCGCGCTGATCAACCTGTCGCTGGGGTCCGCGTCGGCGCAGTGGGCGGTCACGGCCCCGATCTTCGTGCCGATGCTGATGCTGGTCGGCTATTCGCCGGAAGTGATCCAGGCCGCCTACCGGATCGGGGATAGCTCGACCAATATTATCACCCCGATGATGAGCTATTTCGGTCTGATTTTCGCCTGGGCGCTGCGTTACGACAAGGATCTCGGCGTGGGCGGGCTGATCGCCATGATGCTACCCTACACCCTCTTCTTCCTGATCTTATGGACCGGCTTCTTTGTCCTGTGGACGTTCGGGCTGGATCTCCCTGTCGGGCCCGGCTCGCCGACCTATTACGGACAATAGACGATGCGCGCCCGCCGCCCGGCCCGCGCCTGGCAGCGTATGTTGTCGGGCCGCAGGCTCGACCTTCTGGACCCCAGCCCGCTCGATATCGAAATCGAGGACATTGCGCGCGGGCTGGCGCGGGTTGCACGCTGGAATGGTCAGACATCGGGCGATCATGCCTTTTCCGTCGCCGAGCATAGTGTCGTCGTGCTCGACCTGTTCGTCCAACTCTACCCGGCGACATCCGCCCATGACCGGATGAGCGCCCTGTTGCATGATGCGGCGGAATATGTGGTCGGCGACATGATCAGCCCGTTCAAGGCGGTGCTGGGCGACGACTATAAGGCGGTCGAGGCGCGGCTGGACGATGCCGTCAATCGTCGTTTCGGGCTGAGTGCGCCGACGCCGACGGCCCTGAAGAAGAAGATCAAGCGCTGCGACATCATCTGCGCCTGGTTTGAAGCGACCCAGATTGCAGGCTTCACGGTTGCGGAGGCCGATCAGTGCTTCATCACCCCGCCGGACGGCCTGCATGTGACCATTGATCCGAAACCTGTGGTCAAAGCCGAAGACCTGTTTCTGGCACGGTTCGCGGAACTGAAAGCGGCGCTGTCGTAAGACCTCACTGTTCCCGGTCGCTTGTGTCGCGGGCGTGCCGGGCGGATGTGCCGGATCGCGTTTCCCGCTAGGCCCGCGGATGGGCGGCAGCGTGAACCTTTTTCAGCTGTGCCGCATCGACATCCGTATAGCGCTGCGTCGTCGACAGGCTGGCATGGCCGAGCAGTTGCTGGATGGTGCGAAGGTCGCCACCCCCGGCCAGCAAATGGGTCGCGAAACTGTGGCGCAGCGCATGGGGTGTGGCCGTTTCAGGCAGACCGAGCGCACCGCGCAGGCGCTGCATTTCGGCCTGAACGGCCCGCGCACGCAAGGCCCCGCCGCGAACAGCCCGAAAGAGCGGAGTTCCCGGGTCCAGATCATGCGGGCAGAGGCGGACATAATTTGCGACGGCCTCACGCACGGCAGGCAATATCGGTACAAGGCGGGATTTGCCGCCCTTGCCGATGATGACCAGTGTCTCTCCCAGCGTCCCTCCCGGCGGTACGACGTCCGTCGTCAGCGACAGCACCTCGCCGATCCGCAAGCCTCCGCCATAAGCGAGCGATAGCACGGCGGTGCGGCAGGCCTTGACCCAGTCGGGGACGGTTCGGCCTGCATCGGCATCGATCATCACGCCATCATCCTCAATCCGGCCATCGAGCAAGCCTTTTGCGCCGTCGACTGAGAGCGCTTTCGGAACCGGTCGCTTGCGGCGCGGGCCCTTGATCAGGGCGATGGCGGAATTGGCGGCGTTCCAGCGCCGGTCGAGATAGGTATAGAAGGTCCGGATGGCCGAGAGCAGGCGCTGGACCGAGGCCGGACCCAGCCCACCCCTGCGGCGATAAGCCAGATAGGCCCGAAAATCCGTCGGCTTCAGCGCAGCGAGAACTCTCAGACCCGCCGGTTCGCCGAGATGGCGCATCATGAATGTCTGAAAGTCGGTAATGTCGCGCCCATATGCCTCGACCGTCTTGTCCGCCAGGCGGCGCTCGCCCGACAAATGGGCGAGAAAGCGCGTGCGGATCTCCTCTGCGGACATGTTGGGTATGGCGGTCATGGGGTCATTTGTGCGACAGGAAGCTGAACAAAGCGCAAAAGGATATTCGATGACTGCTCTTCGCTCCGCTCTTCTCGTTTCCGCATCCCTGCTGGCCGCCTGTGCCTCAGTGCCCGAGATCATGGACGTCTCGGACATTCATGACCGAACGCTGACGCTCGATACTCACATCGACATTCCGCTGACCTATATGACCGAGATCGACCCGACGGGCCCGACTGAGCTGCAGGTCGACCTGCCCAAGCTGGCGCAAGGCCGGCTCGATAGCGGCTTCTGGATCGTCTACACACCGCAGGGCGAAATGGATGCGGAGGGCTACGCTGCCGCGCTGGAAATCGCGACGACGCGGATGGATGCGATCGAAGCGCTGACCACCGATCATGCGGATCAGTTCGGACTGGCGCTGACCGCCGATGATGTGCGCGACATTGTGGCGGATGACCGCCATGCCGTGCTGGTCGGGATGGAGAACGCCTATCCGCTGGGGCCGGACCTGTCGACGCTCGACGCCTGGGCGGCGCGCGGTATTCGTTATGTCGGCATCACCCATTTCGGCAATAATCAGTTCGGCGACAGCTCCAACCCGCATCCGGAACGTGACGGCGGGGAAGGCACATGGGGCGGCCTGTCTCCGCTCGGCGTGGAGCTGGTCGGGCGGCTCAACGATCTTGGGATCATGGTCGACGTGTCGCATACGGGCAAACAGACGATGATGCAGGCGGCGGATCTGTCGCGCACGCCGATCATCGCCTCGCATAGCGGCGTCAAGGCGGTGGCGGACAGTGCGCGCAATCTCGACGATGAACAGCTGCGCAAGATCGCCGATGTCGGCGGTGTCGCGCATATGGTCGCGCTGGGGGCCTATGTGAAAGCCCCGACCCCCGAACAGCAGGCGGCCCGCGACGCGCTCGACGCGGCCTATGGTGACCGCAATCGCTGGGATCAGGCCAAGCGGGACGCCTATATGGCCGAACGCGCCCTGATCAGCGCCATGGCGCCCGAGGCCACCGTGTCCGACTTCGTGGACCATATCGATCACGCAATCAGCGTCGCCGGGATCGACCATGTCGGCATCGCCTCCGACTTTGACGGCGGCGGCGGCATCGACGGCTGGCGCGACGCGTCCGAAACCGAAGCCGTGACAGCCGAACTGATCCGCCGCGGTTACACGGAGGCCCAGATCGCCAAGATCTGGAGCGGCAACCTGCTGCGCGTCATGGAAGCGGTGGAGGCCGGTGCGACAGAACCGGTGGGACCGTAAAACCCATTGGCTCGTAAAACTCATTAGCCTGCGATCAGGGCAGGCCTGACACCCGCCCACACGCTTACGTCCAGCCACCCATCTGACGGAGTGGCCCACCGCCTCTGATCTCCGTGACGAACACGGGGCGCGGGCTCTGCCCAGTGATGGACAGACAAAACTATACCATTTTACGCCGGGCATCGCCCGCGCGGATCGGATCTGTGCGCGTTCACCTGTCACCCGCTGCAACCTTTACCCGTCCGGATGAACCCCTTTGGGGGTTCCGAGGTCTCTCCCGCCCGGGACGCGCATGATGGGCGCGTCCCGAAAGCGGGGTACTTGGCTCTGGCACGGCCCGGACCGGACCTATCTTTACAAAGGATGATGGCGAAAGGGGCGGCCCGCATGGTACGTCATGCCGGGCAGGCCCACCGGGAGAGATCGGCGAGGCTCACCGTCAGAAGCCGGGGTCGGTAGTCTTTGACACCACGATCCACCGAACGACAGCGTGCTCGCAATGGCGGGGCGGCAAAAAGGGCCGTCATCGGAGGACCCACCGCACATCATGCCCGCCACGGGACCTCCCGGCCCCACACATCCACCCGCCCCATCCAGAAAGTCGTACTCCTCCCGCGCCTGAGGCTGACGGGTGGGAGATGAGAGGCGGTGGGAAAGGGGTGGATTGAGTTTTTCTAAGGCGGGGATTGTTTAACCCCTAGCAAACCCAACCCCGCCGCTCACCCCGGCGAAAGCCGGAGTCCAGGCTCACGGCGTCACACACCATGTCCCATCTGGATATCGGCGTCCGCCGGTATGAGCGGGGAGGGATTTGAAGGCACATGGTCAATCACCGTTCGAGCGAATTAGCGTATCACCTTGACCTTTGCGAACGACAAGGCCGAGACAATGCGAACTATGAAAATTACTAATAGGAGGTAGACATGCGGATGCACAATGCCGCCCGACCCGGAGAGATGGTCAAGAACACGATTGAGGCGCTGGAAGTCACTGTGACGGATGCGGCCAAGCATGTTGGCGTTTCCCGCCAGACCCTCAACAACCTTATCAATCAGGAGAGCAGTTGCGTCTCTCCTGAAATGGCGCTGCGCTTAGAGGCCGTCTTTGGAGGCGCGGCGGATAACTGGCTACGGATGCAGGCTGTCTATGATGCAATTCATGTCAGACGTAGAGTGCATAATATCACTAGGGACTTGAAGCCACTCGGCACTGCATAACCACAACCCCACACTTGTGGATTGCGACTTACGAAGGGGAGGGCAAGCCCTCCCCATTCTTCTGTAGCTCGCAACACGACGGGGTCGATTGTGATAGTCATAGTCATATCTACTCCTCTCCGAACCGCATTGAGTGGGCTCTTGAGTATTTATGCCTTCATGATTTTTGACTTCGGCCAGTACTCACGCCATTCGCAGGTGTCGCGAAGACGACCTTATTATCGGTTGCAGTTTTGCCAAGCAAGGTGTCTACAAAGCCAAGATTACACCAAAGTTGTTTTGGAGCTAAGGTCATGAAGACATTGTTTGTTAGGACTTTGTGTTATTCATTATGTGTTTTGATGTTCACTGCTACTGCCACAAAGGCCCAAAATAATCACGATAAAGCCGATAAACATCATAGTGCCAAACCCCACTCGCTAGATGCTTACGAAAAAGCATATCGCCAAATAATCAAGGCAGGAAAAATGCAATATGGGGAGTTTTGGTTCCATAATGGCAACCACATCTTTTTCTCGGAAAAACCTTATATAGAATGCGAAACGCAGTTTTTCACCTCTGTAGGTGTAAATCCATCTCATGTCGACGGAATTAACAACACCCGTAAAACTGCCAATTGGAAAGAGTTTTTGAAGAGGTTTTCAAATGTGCCGTCTTACGTGGAAAATTTTTCTTATAAAAAGCCTGACAGACTGGTGGGATCTGCAGAATTGAAACGTGAGATGGGCAAGCAATGTCTCGAAGTAAATCAACCAGAAGATTCTGGAATGATTATTATTGGTTTCGTGAGTGTTTATATTGATGAAAAAAGTGTATTTGGTAGAGAAATATGGCCCGATGTTAGTTTTTCACACGATGTATCCTTTAGAGTTGAAAACTCAGGCGCAGAGGGAAATGTTTTGTTCTCTGGTGAGGAAAGAGATGGAGATTTTCGACTTTATCTGCAGGCAGTAGAAGCAGCACCTAAAACTTTAGATGAATGGGTCAACTTCATAGTAGCTAACAAAACCAGATCTGAAAAATATGATTACACTAAGTTCTACAAGCATGCGAACGGCTTTTCTGAGGACGAAGTTCGACAAGCTTATGAAGCCCATTTATTTGAAGAAGACGCTGCAAGACAGGCGCGTAACGAACAGTATAGAGAAGCAGAAGAAAAAAGACTTGCTGAACAAGAAAACCGTCAGATGGAATCTGATGAAATCTATGGAAGTTGCGATATCGAGAGGGCAATGACTAAGCTTAATTATTGCGATTTTAATGGGTGCGTGAAGGGAGACGGAATTTACGGACCGCCTCTATGTACAGAGTATCGCTCCATCATGTTTCAAGAAAACCCTACCCCAAACTATAACATTAATGATTGGTACAACCTTGAGACTAGAGAGTGTTTTAACTCTCGATATGATGCTATTGTGGATGCTTGTTATACGCTTAGTAATAAATAGCGTTTGCTGAGATTTGACAGGCCAACTTTTTGGAGGACTTCCATTGAGGCACTGTTCTTTTCCATTTGTTTAAAGTGCGTCACAAGCTGTGTTGCCAAAGCGACCGTTTTTGCACGCTCTTCTGTGGATGAATGAGGCCAAGGAATTACATGTCGCAAAATCCTCACACAAAATGACGGTATGAAAATCGGCTATATCCGAGTTTCGATCTAGGAATAGAACCAAGCCCTCTATATTGATTGTTGATTAAACGCAGTAGCGGAGGCAGCATCACTTCTTATAGGTTTTGTTATCTTTGCCCTGTGGATTTCTCATTCACCTCCAGCGTGGCTACTTATGAGACGATGATGTTTTGAAGATGAGTTAGGGCTTGGTAGGCGTTCGTAAAGTACGCTTAGTCTCTTACGCTGGCTGTTCCAGATCTCCTCCACTCCCCAACCGCACTCCCCTGTTGACGGCATAAATCCTGCCGCTTATAGGGCGCGCCGTCAGTGGACGTGCTGTCCAGGGGTTGCCCTGGAAACCTCGTTCGAGACGGAACAGACTTACAGATTGGCCCGTACGCATGACGTCCGGGCCGGTTTTATTTTCAGCAGGCCCCGGTTTTTCCGAATCTGGAAAGCCCGGTCGTCTGCGCTTTGTGCAGGACGAAAGTCTTTCACAGGGTCACGTGATCATGGCGCGGCATACCCCGCGCGGTATAAATGCCAATGCAATGCGGCCAACCCCGCGAACGAGAACAAGGACGGCTTGATGCCAACAATTCAACAGCTCATCCGCAAGCCGCGGAAAGACAAGCGCAAGCGGAACAAGGTTCCCGCGCTGGAAGCCTGCCCGCAAAAGCGTGGCGTCTGTACGCGCGTCTACACAACGACGCCGAAAAAGCCGAACTCGGCCCTGCGGAAAGTCGCCAAGGTGCGCCTGACCAACGGTTTCGAAGTGCTCTCCTATATTCCGGGTGAGGGCCACAATCTGCAGGAACACTCCGTCGTTCTGATCCGCGGCGGTCGCGTGAAAGACTTGCCGGGTGTGCGTTACCACGTGCTGCGTGGTGTTCTGGATACACAAGGCGTGAAAGACCGCCGTCAGCGTCGTTCGAAATACGGCGCCAAGCGTCCGAAGTAAGAGGGTAGAAACAGATGTCCCGTCGTCACCGCGCCGAAAAACGCGAAGTCCTGCCCGACGCCAAATATGGCGATATCGTGCTGACCAAATTCATGAATGCCATCATGCTCGATGGCAAGAAATCCACTGCCGAGAACATCGTCTACGGTGCGCTCGACATTGTCGAAGACAAGGCCAAGACAGAGCCGATGCGCGTTTTCCATGACGCGCTCGAGAACATCAAGCCGGCCGTCGAAGTCCGCTCCCGCCGGGTCGGCGGCGCGACCTATCAGGTCCCTGTCGAAGTCCGCGTTGAACGGCGTCAGGCGCTGGCCATTCGCTGGCTCGTCTCTGCGTCGCGTAACCGCAATGAGAACACGATGCGTGAACGTCTCGCCGGCGAATTGCTGGATGCGTCGAACAATCGCGGCACCGCCGTGAAAAAGCGCGAAGACACGCACCGGATGGCGGAAGCCAACCGCGCATTCTCGCACTATCGCTGGTAACAAATTTCCGGGCCGGGTCTGTCGGCCCGCCCCTGACCCCCATTTTGGGACACCCATTCTGATCTACGGAGCCTGAGATGGCACGCGAATACGAACTCAAGGATTACCGCAACTTCGGCATCATGGCCCATATCGATGCGGGTAAGACGACCTGCACCGAGCGGATCCTTTACTATACCGGCAAGAACCACAAGATCGCCGAAGTGCATGACGGCGCGGCGACCATGGACTGGATGGAGCAGGAGCAGGAACGCGGGATCACGATCACGTCGGCTGCGACGACCTGTTTCTGGGCCGGCAAGCGCCTGAACATCATTGATACGCCCGGACACGTGGACTTCACCATCGAAGTCGAACGCTCGCTTCGCGTGCTCGACGGTGCCGTCGCGCTGCTCGATGCCAATGCCGGTGTGGAGCCACAGACCGAGACGGTCTGGCGTCAGGCTGACAAGTATAATGTCCCGCGCATGATCTTCATCAACAAGATGGATAAGATCGGTGCCAGCTTCTACAACTCCGTGCAGTCCGTGAAGGATCGCCTGGGCGGCAACGCGCTGGAAATGCAGCTGCCGATCGGTGCCGAGGATCAGTTCAAGGGTGTTGTCGATCTGGTCAAGAACGTCGCCTATATCTGGGAAGCCGAAGCCGATCTGGGCGCGACCTATGAAACGGTCGACGTGCCGGACGACATGAAGGACAAGGTCGAGGAATATCGCACCGCCCTGATCGAAGCCGTCGCCGAAATGGACGATGCGGTCATGGAAAAATACTTTGAAGGCGAAATGCCCGACGTCGAGACCATTCAGCGTCTCGTCCGTGCCGCTACCATCGCCAACAAGGTCGTTCCGGTCTTCTGTGGCACGGCGTTCAAGAATAAGGGTGTTCAGCCGCTGCTCGACGCCGTTGTCGCCTATCTGCCAAGCCCGCTCGACATTCCGGCGATCAAGGGCATCGATGCCAAGACGGGTGAAGAGACCACACGTCCGGCGTCCGATGATGAGCCGCTCTCCATGCTGGCCTTCAAGATCATGAACGACAAGTTCGTCGGAACGCTGACCTTCTGCCGTATCTATTCCGGCAAGCTGGAAACCGGCACGACGCTGCTCAACTCCGTCAAGGAGAATAAGGAGCGTGTCGGTCGTATGATGATGATGCACTCCAATGATCGCGAAGACATTCAGGAAGCCTATGCGGGCGACATCATCGCCGTGGCTGGTCTGAAGCGCACCACGACGGGTGACACGCTCTGTTCGCAGAGCGATCCGGTCATTCTGGAACGGATGGAATTCCCCGATCCCGTGATCGAGATTGCGGTCGAGCCGAAATCCAAGGCCGACCAGGAAAAGCTCGGCATCGGCCTGCAGCGACTGGCGGCCGAGGATCCGTCCTTCCGCGTCAGCACGGATGATGAATCCGGTCAGACCATCATGGCGGGTATGGGCGAACTGCATCTCGACATTCTGGTCGATCGCCTGAAGCGCGAATTCGGCGTCGAAGCCAATATCGGTCAGCCGCAAGTGGCTTACCGCGAAGCGCTCGCCCATGCTGTCGATATTGACTACACCCACAAGAAGCAGTCGGGTGGTTCGGGTCAGTTCGGTCGCGTCAAGATCAAGTTCGAGCCGCTGGAGCCGGGCGAAGGTATCGTCTTCGAGAATTCGGTCGTCGGCGGTAACGTGCCCAAGGAGTATATCCCGGGTGTCGAAAAAGGTATCCGCACCATGGCCGAAACCGGCCTGCTGGCGGGTTTCCCGGTCATCGACTTCAAGGCCGAGCTCTATGACGGCGCGTATCACGACGTCGACTCGTCCGTCATGGCATTCGAGATCGCGGCCCGCGCCGCCTTCCGTGAGATCAAGCAGGAAGGTAAGCTGAAGCTGCTGGAACCGATCATGAAGGTCGAAGTGGTCACGCCCGACGAATATATGGGCGACGTGATTGGCGATCTGAACTCTCGCCGGGGCATGATCGAAGGCACGGAAATGCGCGGCAATGCGAACGTCATCAATGCGATGGTGCCGCTGGCCAACATGTTCGGCTACGTCAACGATCTGCGTTCCAAGTCACAGGGCCGGGCGCAGTTCACAATGGTCTTCGATCACTACGCCGCGACACCGCAGGCCGTCATGGACGAAGTCATCTCCAAGCAGGGCGGCGCGTAAGCGCGGCCCGCAACTCAATTCACGCGTAAAAGGAGCCTCTCATGGCGAAGGAAAAGTTCGAGCGTAACAAGCCGCACGCGAACATTGGCACGATTGGTCACGTTGACCATGGCAAGACGACGCTGACGGCGGCGATCACGAAGTATTTTGGTGACTTCAAGGCGTATGACCAGATTGATGGCGCGCCGGAAGAGAAGGCCCGCGGGATCACGATTTCGACCGCTCACGTGGAATATGAGACGGACAACCGTCACTATGCTCACGTCGACTGTCCGGGTCACGCCGACTACGTCAAGAACATGATTACGGGTGCGGCGCAGATGGACGGCGCGATCCTGGTGGTGAACGCGGCTGACGGCCCGATGCCACAGACGCGCGAGCACATCCTGCTGGCCCGTCAGGTCGGTGTTCCGGCGCTGGTCGTCTATATGAACAAGGTTGACCAGGTCGACGATGAGGAGCTGCTGGAGCTGGTCGAGATGGAAATCCGCGAGCTGCTCTCATCTTATGAGTTCCCGGGCGACGACATTCCCGTCATTGCCGGTTCGGCGCTCGCCGCCATGGAAGGCCGCGATCCTGAGATCGGTGAAGAGTCGATCAAGAAGCTGATGGCTGCCGTCGACGAGTATATCCCGCAGCCTGAGCGCGCGGTCGACCAGCCTTTCCTGATGCCGATCGAGGACGTGTTCTCGATCTCGGGTCGGGGAACGGTTGTGACCGGTCGTGTCGAGCGCGGCGTGATCAATGTCGGTGACGAGATCGAGATCGTCGGTATCCGCGACACGTCCAAGACGACCTGTACCGGTGTCGAGATGTTCCGCAAGCTGCTGGACCGCGGCGAAGCCGGTGACAATATCGGCGCGCTGCTGCGCGGCATCGACCGCGAAGGCGTCGAGCGCGGCCAGGTTCTCTGCAAGCCGGGTTCCGTGACACCGCACAAGAAGTTCGAGGCCGAAGCCTACATCCTGACCAAGGATGAGGGCGGTCGCCACACGCCGTTCTTCAACAATTACCGTCCGCAGTTCTACTTCCGGACGACGGATGTGACCGGTGTCGTGACCCTGAAGTCGGGCACGGAGATGGTCATGCCGGGCGACAATGTGAACGTCGATGTCGAACTGATCGTGCCGATCGCGATGGAAGAGAAGCTGCGCTTCGCCATCCGCGAAGGCGGCCGCACAGTCGGCGCAGGCGTCGTGTCCAAAATCACGGAGTAGGGTTAGCCCGCTCCATCCCGCAATCCCGGCGCGGGAGTTTATTTTCCTGCGCCGGATCCGCTGTTTGAAAACCCAAGAATAAACAAAGATAAAGAAAAGCCATGGATCGCCAGAATATCCGCATCCGGTTGAAGTCCTTCGACCACCGCATCCTCGACAAGTCGACCAGCGAAATCGTCGCGACGGCCAAGCGCACCGGCGCCTCTGTCCGTGGCCCGATCCCGCTTCCGACCCGGATCGAGAAATTCACCGTCAACCGCTCGCCCCACGTCAACAAGAAGTCGCGCGAACAGTTCGAAATCCGCACGCACAAGCGCATGCTCGACATTGTCGACCCGACTCCACAGACGGTCGACGCGCTGATGAAACTCGACCTCGCCGCCGGCGTCGACGTCGAGATCAAGCTCGGCGCATAAAGCCCAGCTCAAAAACAGCAATAATGAGGCGTCCTTCGGGACGCCTTTTTTGTTTTGCCTCTTTCCCAATCCATGCAAACGACAGGTGGGAGGGCGGGATTATGACACTCGAGAGTATCTACTACATCGGTCAGACGGTCGCCGTTGTCGCAATCCTGATTTCGCTTGTCGCAATTTACTGGCAGCAACGTCAGGCCAACATCATCGCACGGACTGAGAATGCTGAGCTGCTCGGCGGACTTTACGCCGAAACCTTAAAGGCCGTAATGGAGACTGAGGACCTTGCCACGATCTTCCGAAAGGTGATGTTTGAGGAAGAGGATCTCACGCCCGTCGAACAGACACGCATCCTGATATATTTCAACATCATGCTGAGCGGGCACAGGAGCGTATGGGGCGCGTCACAGAACGGTTTGCTCGCCGATATGAACATGAAGGACGGGGATGCCAACACAGCGTGGTATCTGACCCGACCGCTGTTCCGATCCGAATGGAAACGGCTCAGAGCGAACGGTCAGTTCGGGGGTGGTTTCGGCGACCATGTTGACGGTCTCATGCCTGCGATTGCCACACCTGACCGTGGGGCAGATGAGTCGGGGACCGACGCATGACCCTCGAAATCGTTTATTACGTCTCTCAGATCCTGGCCGTCGTGGGCGTGATCGGCTCGCTGCTTTTCGTTGGCCTGCAAATGCGCCAGGCCAACATGCTCGCCCGCAATGAAGTTTCGGACCGGATCAGCAACGCCTTTTCCGACAAGGTCGAGATGATCCTGTCCGACCCTGAACTGAGTCATATTTTTGCGCACGCCATGAACGGGCAGTCCGATTTTTCAGTTGAGGAATTCACTAGACTCTCATTGTTCGGGCCCATCCTCGTGAACCTTGTCCGGAGCGCCATGTCAGCCAAGGCGCAGCGACTTTTCGAACCGGTCGCAGAAGAAACGGCATTCCAAACCATATGCTGGTTTCTCAGCAAACCCGCCTTCAGCAAAGTCTGGAGACTGCAGGAAAGACTGGGCGCCCATAACCCTGCGATATTCGAATTCATCCGTCCCGAATTCGACAAACGCTATCCTGAACTGGCCGGGACACTTCGTTTAGAACCCCTCCTCGAACAAGACGAGGAGACCGAGGTCTCCGACGCATGACCCTTGAGAGCATCTATTACATCGGGCAGACGGTCGCCGTTATCGCGATCCTGGGCTCGCTCATCGCGCTCATCTTCCAGACGCGCCACACGCATCAGCAAAATCAGCGCGCGATCCGGCAAAGCGAGCAAGCCAATGATCTGGCGCGGGCGGAGCTGACGACGCGTACGATCGATGTCGCCGTCCAGATACAAAATGATATTTTTGGAACCGAAGAGAATGCGTCGCTGATATATCGGGGGATGATGGGCAAAGAGCCTTTGTCTCGGGAAGAGAGCTTTCGGTTCTACCTTCAGATGACCAATCTTTTGACAGCGTCAGAATATGCTGTCCGTCTTCATCAGGAAGGCCTTACCTACGATGATATGGTTGAACGCTCCCGACTGAACTGTGTCGGCTTTTTTCGTTTCCGAGGAACACGACAATGGTGGGCCATCGCCCGTGAGCAGGTCTACATCGATCCCTTCCGCAGTTGGATCGATGAGATCGTTGCCGAAATAGAGGCTGAAGAGGCTCGAGACATTCAGGGCACTTCATGACCCTCGAGACGCTCTACTATTCCAGCCAAATCATCGCGGTGGTGGCGATCCTCGCCTCGCTGATCGCGATCTATTTTCAGCAGCGTCAGAACCATGCCCTTGCGCGGGCTGAACACGAGAGAGAGGCTTTGCTCCGGTGGGAGACGGTCTATGATGTTATCACCCGCGACCCCGAGGCGTTGAAAAGTGTCAGGATCTGTTTGCAGGATTATGAGGATGCCACGTCTCAGCAACAGGCTTGGTTTGGTTATTTCATGCACATTTTCATCAATATCACTGAAAATGTCGTCTTCATGCAGAAAGACAAGCTTGCCCATGATGAATCACTCGATGATGCCAAGGCCTTAATACGCCCTCTTCTGGCTGCGCCTGGCGGTCGACAATATTGGGACCGGGCCAGGCTATCATACGGAGTCAATGTCCGAAGGGTTCTCGATGATGCGTTGCGAGAACCCTATGACGGACCCCAGATTTGGGAATTATATCCATTCTATGCGCCGGATAAGGAGGAAGCTTCTGACGGTGAGGCGGTAAAATTTCCGCAAGAAGGCGTGGACGAATGACCCTTGAACCGCGCTAGAGTACCCCGCTTCGATCTTCGCCGCCTTTAGAGCGCATAGCCCCCGCAACCGTCTCGTCGAACCGGATGGTTTTGAAGCCGCGACAGACAGAAAGCAGAGGCGCGCAAAGCGCTTTTTTTTCAGCCCGATGGCGAAGCGCTCCCATTGGGGGCGTTTTTTTGTTGGTATGACTAAGAGATAGAGACGCGGGCGACGGCTCCCTTTATTCGACCCTGTAATATCCCATCTGCGGATCGGCGACCAAGAGCGATTTGATCATGGCCCAGTCGCCACTGTCATTGATGCGGTCAAAATGCTCAAGATGCAGCGCCTTGGACTCCCAGATCTCCGTCAGCAGAAACACGTTCGGGTCGTCGATATTCCGCATCACGGTGGCAGAGACGAAGCCGGGTTCGGATGCCATCGCGTCTGATACGCCGTTCATGATCGCGCTGAGTTCGGCCAGGCCGTCATCATTCGCGTCAAACCGGATGACGAGGGTCACGGCGTCATCCGATGTGGTGTCGGCTGCGACGGCGGCGCCGTCCGCGGCGGCACACCCGGCCAAAGCGAAAGCGAGGAGGCAAAGGCCCGCCAGAAGAGGTCGAATTGTCACTTTTTTTAGGTCCTTTCAGTCGCGGCTGACGAACCAGCCAGAGAGCGGTCGACATTTCCCCAGTTTCGCTATCTGTCAACGACACGGACGATGTAATCTTGAAGATAATTCAAGTTGCGCCCAAGAGCGGCGTTCCGTCTTATCGTAAACGCCAATGAGTCCAATGGTGAGATCAGTATGCGCTCCCATCGTGATCAGTCGTGTGCTGGGCGACGATATGATCCAGCACGGGATCACGGACCTCGAGATGATCGGCAAAGGTTTCGCCGATCTCTACATCCGGCGACAGTGATCCGACTGCGACCTCATCGAAGGCCCGATTCCGGGTGAAGCAGTAACGCTCGACGGAACAGTCGCCGCCCCAATCGTGGTAACCGGTCGCATAGAAGATCCGCCATCCCGAATGGGGCAGGCGGAACTCCATCCCGCGCTCGGCCCAGAACTGCTCCCGGTCTCCCATCGGCGTGCCGATAATGACGACCTTCCGGTCGCTATAATGCCGGATCATGGCGATCGTGACGATGGCAGCAGAGAAGGTATCGGACCCGGTGACAAGGTAGAGAGTCCCGGTTTCTTTCACAGTTTCATGTGCGCGCCGCGCGAAGTCCACGGCCCGGCCATAATCCCCGCCACTATTGCGACGAAAATCGATGACCAGATAGTCGAGCGAACCCGGCTCGATCGCGTCGAGGGTTTGCGCGTAGAAGCGCGGCAGGGGCATATCCCGCGTGCCGAACCCTGTCGGCGTGCGGATATAGTGGCCGCGCGCGGGCAGAGCCCCTTCGACTGCACCGCGCCCTGCGGCGAGAGAGATCGGGCGCGCCTGATCTTGCGGAACCGGAAGACGGGTCCAGTTATCCGTCGAGGCTTCATGCGCCGTGCGCTCTGCCATCATGAGATGATCGGTTGCCGTGCCGTCTGGGGTGGCGAGGCTGAGGATCAGACGGTCGGTCTGATCGGCGATGCCGGCTTCAAACAGAATGGCGGGCGCGATCATCAGAGACGGGGCGGCGTTCTTCCGCCAGACGTCGTTCCCCCCGCGATAAGGACGCAGCGCGTCGGTAACGGCGTCGACGGTATGACCATCAATATGAGTGACACGCTGGCCGATCAGGTTCCTGGCCGCCCCGGCGGCCTCGACGATGAACAGGCCATCCGCGAACCAGGCCAATCGAACGTCGACCATCGGAAATTTGTTATAAAGCGGGTCGATGTCGATATTCGTGTGGCCATTGTCAGCCAGAGCGACGGCCTTGCTGACAGCGAGATAGAAGGCGGCATGGCTCATCTGTCCTGCGCGGTGTCTCATATCCTCCAGATGACGGGTGAAGGCCTCGCGCTCGGCCGTGTCAAAGCTGCGGTCATAGCGGGTCAGGCGCGAGAGATAATCAATGTCCTGAGCGCGGGATTGCGCGAGGCTTGCCGGAGTGTCGTAAGATCCCGCGAGAATGATCGGATTATAGGTCGCAACCATGTGAATGTTTCGCCAGTTTGCCGCCGTTCCGACGAGGCTGAGCAAAAGGGCCAGTTTGGCAATGCGCCCGGCCCATAGCCGTTTCTTTGATTTGGGGTGTGGGGTGTGTCGCGCTGGCGCTGTCAATGGGGGTGTGGACATGACGATCTTTCCAAGATGTGTTTCGATGTCCTGTCTTGTCGTCGTCCCGCGTCAGCTCGCGAGCCGGTTTTCACCAACGGCCCCGTTTTTTACTTGAACGGCACTCCTGACCATTCATGATGCACGAATGGAGACGCCTCAGAACGACATGGTCCTGTCTCGCATCACGCGGGATCTCGGCATTTGCGTCCTGCTGGCCGCCATTTTTGCGTTTTTGGGGGTCTATGACTCCGATGCGCTGCCGGTCGCATCGCGTTTCCTGTTCTGGTTCGTCCTGATGAGTGCAGGCGCGTTGAGCGTGTCCATGGCAGAGCCATTGGTGATGAAGCGCTGGATGCCGGGCAGGCCGGTCGCACTTCAGGTGGTCGTCATCAGCACGCTCGTGGCCATACCATTGACTATCGGTTTGGTCGGACTGAATACGAATTTGCGCTGGTCCTATTCCCTGTCGAACTGGGGGCTGCAGTTTCTTGCAGTTGCGACAATCGCTCTTGTTATCGTCACGGGCCGCACCGTTATCGGCGCGATGACGTCATCCCCTGCAAACCCTCACCCGGCTCCGGTGCCGCCCGACCGGGCGCAGGCCTTTTTACAGCGCCTGCCGATCAAGTTCCGCGACGCCAGACTCTGGGCCGTCTCGTCGGAAGGTCATTATCTGCGGGTTCACACGGATAAGGGCGAGACGATGATCCTGCTGCGGCTCTCGGACGCGTTGCGCGATCTGGCGGATGTCGATGGCCTGCAGACCCACAGATCCTGGTGGGTCGCGCGCGAGGGTGTCGAAGCGATCATTGCGACCAAGGGCAAGAAAACCGTTCGCCTCAAATCGGGACAACAGGTTCCGGTTTCCAGATCGCGCTCGTCCGAGATGAAAAAACGGGGCTGGGAATGACGCAGTCGGGCGGGTCGCCCGGCTGTTTGCGCCGGTTGGAGTTCATTAACCCCATTGCTTAAACGAACGGCAAGGGCGCTCTGTTACGCAATCGCTCATGTCAGATTTTAGCACAGCGACCCGGTCTCATGATATTCTCCTTATCGGCGGAGGGGCAGCCTCACTGGGCCTGCTCTGTACGCTGATCCGGACCGGGCAAGCGGAGGATTGCTCCGTCTTGATGCTTGACGATTCGCCGGGACGGTGTGGACGGTCCGGGGCCTATGCGCGGACCTATGACGTTCCGGTGCGGACCTTGCGCTCATGCCTCACCGGGCTTCCCGACCTGATCCAGGACGATGAGGATCTGGCCAAGGCGTTTGACGGGCTGGTCGATGATGATTGCCGTGTCCCCCGACCGCAGGTCGAAGCGTTTCTGGCGCGGCTGAAACGGCTCGTGCTCAATCACATGCGCCGGAGCGGGTCGCTTATCCTGCGCGCAGCGCGTTGTGATACGCTACGCCACGAAGACGGCTTCTGGCGCGTCGACAATCAGCCCGGCTCCGCGTCGCAGCGTGTCGTTCTGGCCTGTGGGGCTTCCGAGAAAAAGACCGCCATTCTGGCGCAATTGCTCGAATGTGGCCTGTCGCCGGACCAGCTTGAAAAAGTCGTGCGCTCATCGGACGCGCTCGGCAAGGATCGGGACAGCGTGCTGCAGCGCATTGGCGGGATGCAGGCGCAAGGTGTCGTGATATTGGGGCGGACGCAGGCGGGCGCTCAGGCCGTGCGGGATCAGTTGCAGGATTGGGGCCGCGTAATGGAATCGGTCAGCGTCTCGACGCTGAGTGTCGCGGATACGCAAGCCGGGGTCCTGACCCGCTCTCTCTCAGATGCGGGACTGATCATTACGGCGCTCGGCGAAAGCCCGGATTTTCCGCGCATTCTTGTCGATGGGCAGGTCGTGAAGATGGGTGGGCCCGTGGCTGTCGATCCATATGACCGGCTGATGGACCGGGCTGGCTTCCTGCTGCCGGACGCCCACGCCATCGGCCCGGCGCTAGGCGGCGTGCAGGCCGGCAGTCCAGATCAGGCCGCCGATCCGACACAGGATCTAGCCCTCTGGTTCACGGATGTGGGCGAGCAGCTCGCCATGCCTGACGTTATCGACGACTATGCGGAACAGGCGGCCTGACAGACCTCTCTACCGATCCGTCTTAAAGGGCTATCTGATCACAAGCGGGTAAAGCGGTCGGGATCGCCGCGCCCTTGAAAATCAGAGCGCTCATGGCTGTGCGGACCCTGCGCATATCCTGTCTGGGATCGGCTGTCAGAGCGATGAAACTGGCCTCACACCCAATCTCCAAGCAACCGACAGTCCGGTCGGGAAAAAGATGCTGCGGCGCATTCTTCGTCGCAATCATCAATGCCTCTTCAGCGGTAACGGCGCCAATCCTGATCCAGTAGAGAATCTCGTCCAAGGCTGTACCGCCATTGAGATCGAACCCCGGCAATACTGTGACCTCGGCCTGTATCAGATCATTCAGAATTCGTGCGTGACCGGCTTCAAGCGTTTGACGGTCTGTTTCGCTGAGGCGGTATTGCGGAGGGACAAAGGGTTCCATCGCCAATTGACGGGCCAATGTCGGAATGACGGCGATATCGGTTTCGGCCAGACGCGCGATCAGCGCCTTCGATACAGGGGCGCCCGTATCGTAACCTGAGATGTGGGCGAGCGCGTCGACACCGGCATCGATGGCGCGTTCCAGATCCTTCGCATCATTGATATGCGCGAAAACGCGCCTGTCGTGCCTTGCTGCCATACTGACGACAGCGTGGAGCGTCTCGTCATCGACGCCGCGATCCCCGAAGATAATGACTTTCACGATGTCGGGTTGCTGCGCGATATAGGCGGCTTCCATGGCGCGAATATCTGCTGCGGACTGTGCGGTCCAGTAGACGTCCTGGGCGAAGACCGGGGCTTCGGCGATCATTTCGCGATCGTCATCCGTCAGCGACCAGCCCTGCTTGCCGAGAGCTTGTGCTTCATAGTTCATGACAGGGTGGCCGCCGGGCGAAGTAATCATGCCGTTGGACCGTACGATATCGGCTGAGCCTGTGTGGCGTTCACAGGCTAGACTGGCGCGTCGCCCTTTAGCCGAATCGCCGAGCGACACGGCGTAGACGATGCCGTCGCGCCGCAATTCTGACAGCGTGGCGAATGTGGATTGCGTGCCGCTGAGATTATGCAGGTGCGCATCCGCGAGTGGCGGGATCATGAACCGCCCCGCCAGGCTGACGCGCGTCTCAGCCGCGTGTGAAAGCGGGTCGACGAATTCTCCGTCCCTGACATAGCGTGTGTCGCTGACGAAGTCGGTCCCTGTCCACCACTGTCCGCCGACATATTCAGTCACAGGGGCAGCCTTAAGCTCACAGGCACCGAGCCACAGGGCCGCGCCGAGGACGATGTATCTCATGGCATGGCTCCGATCGGGGTGCCCTGTTTTTCGAGATGTTTCGGATCGCGCACGCAGTCGAAGGCCGCAAAGGGGTCGCAGGGAAGCGCCATGAAGCTTGCTTCATATCCAGTTTGCAAACGTCCGATGGCACGGTCCGGAAAGATGTAATCCGGCCCAGTGCGGACCCAGTCTCGCAAAATCGATGCATCATCGGAAAAATCGAGCCAGCGCAGGTAATCGACTTCGTCAATAGGCCGGAGGGATGTGTCGACCCCTATGAAAAGACGCAAGCCTGCAGCTCTCAATGTTTTCAGATTGTCTGACTGGAGCGTCTGAAGCGGGCTTTTCGGGTGATCCGCATTCCGCCACTCATCGCCGCTGCCTGCCGCAATGGAGGCGGTCGTGACCAGCATCAGGCCGCCTTGGGCCGCGCGCGCCGCATCCTCGGGCGTGATCCGGTAATGATCGCCCCCCAAACCGAACGCCAATTCCCAGCCCGGAAGATGCACGACATCATCCGCACCAAGTTCTGCTGCCGTTCGGAAATCGGCTGCCGTCACGCCGTGTACGCTGACGCGCAATCCTGCGGCGTGCGCCAATTCGATGGCTCGCTCGGCCACGGCGACGGACAGGGTTGCGGGAGAGGCCGGGGATTCGCGCTGAATATCGAGGAAGATCAGTTTCAGGAAATCGGGTTGAGCCGCAATGATCGTATCCCAACGGGCCTCCAGCGTCTCAACATCCGGGACGTCGTAGAAGGCTTCGCCATCAAGCGCTTCCGGATCGATATTATAAAGTGGCGCCAGCCTCTGATAGAGCGGTTCGGGATGACTGCCAGATACGGAAAGTGAGGCGAGGCTGAACGTCACATCAATCGTGTCAGGGCGATCATATTGCGCACGATAGCGATTGGTTGAACTGACAGGGCTGGACGGATTTTTATAATAGAACACGCCCTGTTCCAGAAGCGCCTGTGCGGCGTCATCTGTCCAGGGACCCTCGATCCAGTGATTATGCCCGTCTGCAAGCGGCGGGATGATGAAGAGCCCGGACAGATCGACTGTGCGGTCAGCGGGTTCGGCAAGGCTGTCTACAAAGACGCCGTTCTGCGAAAAGCGGTCTGCACGGACATAGTCGGCGTCGGGGCCCGCCGTTCCCGGGACCAGCCAGAATCCCCCAACATAGTGGGCGGTTCCGGCGGTCATGTTCCGGGTCGGACTGCGTGCCTCTGCTGGACCGGGTTCTGGCAGGCTGGAACAGGCGGTTGCCATCAGAATGGTCGCAATGAGGAGTGCCGCGCGGCATTGAAGAGCTTTCATGCCGTCTCAATATCACGCCCTTTCGGGCAGGCGTGTTTTTCCCCTGAAACGACAGTTTTCAGCGTCAGTGGAGGTTATGCCGTGCGCTGTCTGAAGCGCTTTGCGCCGGACCGACTGGTCGTCACGCTATGTCCGGCTTCTAGACCCAGTGTCAGACGACCGTCACCGGAGTTGGCGACAGACAATATCTTATCAAGCCTGACAATGTGGGAGCGATGAATGCGGTCAAAGTCGGCTCCGGGCAGGCTTTCAGCCAGTTCGGCCAGCGTTTTACTGGACGTGTAGCTGGCCCGCGCCGTGATGACCTCGACGAAATCGCTAGCCCCTGAAATCAGAATGACCTCACTCAGATCAACGGGCACGATCTCACGGCCATTCCTGACGAGCAGACGGCGCAGGCTCGTCGATTCGGCATTTCCTGGCGATATGGCGGAACGGTCGCTGTCCAGTTCAAGCCGGACGCGTTTGGCCATATCATGGAAGTGGACGGCATAGGTGATGGCTGCAATCAGTGCGTAGAGGAGAACGCCCTGAAAGAGCTGCCAGACGAGCGCGCCGATATAGAATCGGTTGGTGCTCAATCCATTCAGCAACCAGCCTTCCTGCAGCCCATATCCCGTCTGAATTCCCAGATACCAGAAGAGAGCGAAAAGCCCGCTCAGCGTGATGTGTGCTGCCGCCTGCAGCCAAAGGGGTCTGTCAATGATGAGGCGCGAGACGATCAGGCTGCTCGGTATCGCCAACAGCGCCGCCGGAATGACGGAGATCAGCGCCCGCCGGACAGCGTCGGCAAAGCCGGACATTTGCGTCATCATGAAAATTGTGACGTAAATGGCGGAGAGGCCGATCCAGCCGATGGCAATCAGCCAGACTTTGAGGTTCGGGCTCTTGCTGCGGGCTTGTGTCGACGAGGCCATGTGTGGGTCGTAAGGCGAAGTTTATGGGGCAATCAAGCGTCCGTCGGCTCTCAGCCACGCTTTGTCACACTTACACAACCAGAGTCGGCCTGTCCCAGTCACAGCCCGTGATGATCGCCCGACTTTTCTGCACACAGCTGGTTGACCTTTCCGCGTCATCTCCGTAATGGGCGCACCGTTCATAGCTGGCAGTGCCTTAGGCAGACGCGGCTCACGATCTTGAACTTGTAATCGGCTAGGCGTCGCTCGTGACGCGCTGGCCTGATTTTGCTAGATCGTAGCCTCTACTTCCCGAGACCATTGTGCATATGACGCCCCGTCCTCGCGGTGAGGGCAGGGCGATCTTCTTGAAGGATAACCTGCTGATGCAACGATCAGGCTTATTGGCGCGCAAGCTCGGGATGACCCGGGTTTATGACGACGCCGGAAATCATGTCGCCGTCACTGTTCTGGACCTGCAAGGGTGCCAGGTCGTGGCACAGAAAACGCCCGAACGCGACGGCTATGCCGCTCTGCAGCTGGGTGCGGGCGAAGCGAAAGTGAAACGCGTGGCCAAGGCCGAGCGTGAGCGCTTTGCCAAAGCGGGCGTGACGCCCAAACAGAAACTGGTCGAGTTCCGTGTCTCTCCGGACAATATGATCGAAGTCGGCGCCGCGATGGCTGCCGACCACTTCGTTCCCGGCCAGAAAGTCGATGCCTCGGGCATCACCGTTGGTAAAGGTTTTGCAGGTGCGATGAAGCGCCACAATTTTGGTGGTCTGCGCGCGACGCACGGCGTTTCGATCTCGCACCGTTCACACGGCTCTACAGGTCAGTGTCAGGATCCGGGCAAGGTCTTCAAGGGCAAGAAAATGGCCGGTCACATGGGCGCGGTTCGCCGCACGCTGCAGAACCTGACGGTCGAGCGTGTCGATACGGATGCTGGCCTGGTGCTGGTCAAGGGCCACGTCCCCGGATCCAAAGGCGCCTGGATCGAGCTGAAGGATGCCGTCAAGGGTGCCAAGGCCGACGATCTGCCGATGCCGGGCAAGTTCACGATGGAAGCGCCAGCGAAAGCTGAAAAAGCGGCCTCCAAGGAAGACACCAAAGCTGACGCCGCGCCAGCGCCTGCAGCCAAGGATGAGGAAGAGTAGTCATGAAGTTTGATGTGACAACACTCGAAGGCAAGAAGGACGGCTCCGTCGATCTCGACGACACCGTCTTCGGCCAAGAGCCCCGCAAGGATATTCTCCACCGCATGGTCCGCTATCAGCTGGCCAAGCGCCGCTCCGGCACGCATCAGGTCCAGGAGCGCGGCGACGTGTCCAAGACCACGAAGCGTATCGGTCGCCAGAAAGGTGGCGGTACGGCGCGTCACGGTAATGGTTCGGTCTCGCAGTTCCGCGGCGGTGCCAAGGCGCACGGCCCACGGTCGCGTGACCACAGCCACGAGCTGCCCAAGAAGGTTCGCAAGATGGCCCTGCGCCATGCGCTGTCTGCCAAGCAGTCCGCAGGCGAGCTGATCGTCGTCGATGCGCTGTCCATGAAAGAGGCGAAAACCTCCGCACTGCGCAAGCAGCTCGAGAAGATGGGCGTGACGAACGCACTGATCGTCGGTGGCAGCGAAATCGACGCCACATTCGGTCGGGCCGCCCGTAACATTCCCAATGTCGATGTGCTGCCCAGCCAGGGTGCCAACGTCTACGACATTCTGCGTCGCCACACGCTGGTGCTGTCCAAGGATGCCGTTGCAGATTTGCAGGAGCGTCTGAAATGAGCGCGAACGCCAAACATTACGATACGGTCCTGACTCCGGTCATCACCGAAAAATCGACAATCGTTGCCGAAAACAACCAGATCGTCTTCGAAGTGCCGCTGAGCTCGAACAAGACGGAAATCAAGGCCGCCGTCGAGCAGCTGTTCAACGTGTCGGTCACGGCCGTGAACACGATCCTGACCAAAGGGAAGACCAAGCGCTTCCGGGGTCGTCTGGGTCGCCGCTCCGACGTCAAGAAAGCCATCGTGACGCTGAAAGATGGCGACACGATCGACATCGCGACAGGGCTCTAGAACCATGGCATTGAAGACATATAACCCCACCAGCCCGTCCCGCCGTCACCTGGTTCAGGTCGACCGCAGCGAGCTGCACAAGGGCCGCCCCGAAAAGTCGCTGACCGAAGGTCTGACGAAATCCGGTGGCCGCAACAATAAAGGTCGCATCACGTCTCGCCGCATGGGTGGTGGTCACAAGCGTCTGTACCGCAAGATCGACTTCAAGCGGAACAAGACGGGCATGGAAGCGACCGTGCTGCGCCTCGAATATGATCCCAACCGGACAGCCTTCATTGCGCTGATCCAGTATAAGGACGGCGAAAAGTCCTACATCCTTGCGCCGCAGCGTCTGGCTGTCGGTGACACGGTACTGTCCGCAGAGCGGGCCGATGTGAAGCCTGGCAATACCATGCCGCTGCGCGCCATGCCGGTTGGAACGATCATCCACAATGTCGAGATGAAGCCCGGTAAAGGCGGTCAGATCGCCCGCTCAGCCGGCGCCTACGCACAGCTGGTCGGTCGCTCCGAGGGTTACGCTCAGGTTCGTCTGAAATCCGGCGAAATGCGCATGATCCACCAGACCTGCCTGGCAACTGTCGGTGCTGTGTCCAACCCGGATCACATGAACATCAATCTCGGCAAAGCTGGTCGCAAACGCTGGTTGGGTGTTCGCCCATCCGTTCGCGGTGTGGCCATGAACCCGGTCGATCACCCCCACGGCGGTGGTGAAGGTCGGACGTCCGGTGGTCGTCACCCGGTGACACCTTGGGGTAAGCCGACCAAAGGGGCGCGGACGCGTTCCAACAAGTCGACTGACAAATTCATCATCCGTTCGCGTCACGAGAAGAAGAAACGCTAGGAAAGGGACGAGACTATGCCACGTTCCGTTTGGAAAGGTCCGTTTGTTGACGGTTACCTGCTCAAGAAGGCCGAAGCGTCTCACGCCGAAGGCCGCCGCAAGCCGATCAAGACCTGGTCGCGCCGCTCCACCATCATGCCGAATTTCGTCGGGCTGACCTTCCAGGTCCATAACGGCAAGAAATTCGTGCCGGTGCTGGTCGATGAAGACATGGTTGGTCACAAGCTCGGCGAATTCGCGCCGACACGCACCTATTACGGCCATACGGCCGATAAAAAAGCCAAGCGGAGATAGACACCGATGGCCAAGCAGAAACAAGCACGTCGGCTCGCCGACAATGAGGCGCGCGCCAAGCTGCGCATGATCCGCATCTCGCCCCAGAAGCTGAACCTCGTGGCGCAGCTCATCCGCGGCAAGAAGGTGGATAAGGCGCTGGCAGACCTGGAATTCTCTCACAAACGCATTTCCGGCGAAGTGAAGAAGGTCCTGGAATCCGCCATTGCGAATGCCGAGAACAATCACAATCTGGACATCGACAATCTGATCGTTTCCGAAGCCTATGTCGGCAAGAACTTCGTGATGAAGCGTTTCCGGGCCCGTGCCCGTGGCCGCGGCGCGCGGATCCTCAAGCCGTTCTCCGAGCTGACGATCGTTGTGAAAGAAGTTTCCGAAGAGGAGGCCGCGTAATGGGTCAGAAGATCAATCCGATCGGCCTTCGCCTCGGCATCAACCGCACATGGCAGTCGCGCTGGTACGCCAATACGTCCGAGTATGGCGACCTGCTGCACCAGGATCTGGCAATCCGGTCTTTCCTGCACAATGAACTGAAAAACGCGTCTGTCTCGCGCATCGTCATCGAGCGTCCGCACAAGACTTGCCGCATCACCATCTACACGGCGCGTCCGGGTGTGGTGATCGGTAAAAAGGGTGCTGACATCGAAGCGCTGCGCAAGCGTGTCGCCTCCATGGTTGACGGCGAAGTGTTCATCAATCTGGTCGAAGTCCGTAAGCCGGAAGTCGATGCCAACCTCGTCGCTGAGGGCATTGCCCAGCAGCTCGAGCGCCGCGTCTCGTTCCGTCGCGCCATGAAGCGGTCGCTGCAAAGCGCCATGCGCATGGGCGCCAAAGGCTGCAAGATCAAGCTGGGCGGTCGTCTCGGCGGTGCCGAAATCGCCCGCGTCGAACAGTATCAGGAAGGTGCCGTGCCGCTGCATACGCTGCGCGCCGACATCGATTACGGCACCGCACGCGCGATGACGGCCATGGGCATCATCGGTATCAAAGTGTGGATCAACAAAGGCGAAATTCTCGAGCATGATCCCTATGCTCATGAGCGCCGCATGACCGAGCAGGGCGACACACGCTCCCGCGGAAACGATCGCAATCGCGGTGGTGACCGGGGTGGACGCGACCGCCGTCCCGCTCGCGCGAACTAGGAGGCTCCCGCAATGCGTCAGCCAAAAAGAACCAAGTTCCGCAAGGCTCACAAGGGTCGGATCAAGGGAATGGCCAAGGGCGGCACGGCGCTGACCTTCGGTTCCTACGGTCTGAAGGCTCTGGAGCCCGAGCGGGTGACAGCACGCCAGATCGAAGCGACTCGTCGCGCGATCACGCGTCACATGAAACGCGCCGGTCGCGTGTGGATCCGGATCTTTCCGGATGTGCCTGTGACAAAAAAGCCAACCGAAGTGCGGATGGGTAAAGGTAAGGGTTCTGTCGAATTCTGGGCCTGCAAGGTCCGTCCGGGCCGGATCATGTTCGAAATTGATGGCGTGTCCGACGATGTCGCGCGCGAAGCGCTGCGCCTCGGTGCGGCCAAGCTTCCGATCAAGTGCAAGATCGTCACGCGTCCGGGTGAGGGCAACTAAGATGGCCGATAAGAATCTCAAAGTGGACGAGCTGCGTCAGCTGTCCGACGATCAGCTGGCGGACACGCTGCTGACGCTCAAGAAAGAGCAATTCAACCTGCGCTTCCAGGACGCCACAGGCCAGCTGCAAAGCACGGCACGGGTCCGCGAAGTGCGCCGGGCTGTTGCTCGCGTGAAAACACTGCAGGCTCAGCGTAAGGCTGCGGCCAGCAAGACGGAGGCATAAGACCCATGCCAAAACGTATTCTGCAAGGCACCGTCGTGTCCGATAAGGGCGAGAAGACGATCGTGGTGAAAGTGGAGCGTCAGTTCCTGCATCCGCTGCTGAAAAAGACCATTCGCCGCTCCAAGCGCTATCATGCTCACGATGAGCAGAATGCGCACAAGGTCGGTGACAAGGTGCGCATCATCGAGTGCCCACCCAAGAGCAAGACAAAGACCTGGGAAGTCGTCTCCGCGTAACGCGGGCAGGCGAGACTCCCAAGCTTAAGGAAGACAACCATGATTCAGATGCAATCCAATCTGGATGTCGCTGACAATAGCGGTGCCCGCCGGGTCCAGTGCATCAAGGTGCTGGGCGGTTCGAAACGCCGATATGCGCATGTTGGCGACACGATCGTCGTGTCCGTCAAGGAAGCCATTCCGCGCGGCAAGGTGAAGAAGGGTGATGTCCGCAAGGCCGTCGTCGTTCGCGTTGCCAAGGACATTCAGCGTCGCGACGGCAGCGTCATTCGCTTCGACGGCAATGCGGCCGTCATCATCAACAATAATGGCGAGCCGATCGGCACGCGGATCTTTGGCCCTGTTCCTCGTGAACTGCGTGCCAAGAACCACATGAAGATCGTCTCGCTGGCACCGGAGGTGCTGTAACCATGGCTGCGAAGATCAAAAAAGGCGACTATGTTGTCGTCATCGCTGGCGCGGATAAGGGTAAGAAGGGCAATGTCCTTCGCGTGATCCCGAAAGAAAACCGTGTCGTCGTTGAGGGTGTGCGTGTCGTCAAACGTCACGTCCGTCCTAGCCAAACCGACCCCGAAGGCGGCATCCGCACCTTCGAGGCTCCGATCCATATTTCCAACGTCTCGCATCTCGATCCGACCGACAATGTCCCGACCCGCGTGGGTTTCAAGACACTTAAGGACGGCAAAAAGGTTCGCGTGGCCCGCAAGTCGGGAGAAGTCATCGATGTCTAAGCCGTACGAACCCCGCCTGGCCGCCGTCTATCGCGACGAAATCCGTGCCCAGCTCAAAGAAGAGTTCAAATACACGAACGAGCTTCAGGTCCCCAAGGTCGAGAAAGTCGTCCTGAATATGGGTCTGGGCGAAGGTGTTGCCGACAAGAAGAAAGTCGAAGCGGCGATCGAAGAGCTGTCGCTTATCGCCGGTCAGAAACCGCTTCCGACGACGTCGAAGAAATCCATCGCCGGCTTCAAGCTGCGCGACGGCATGGTGATCGGTGCGAAAGTCACGCTGCGTCGTGACCGGATGTGGGAATTTCTTGATCGCCTGACCAACATCGCCCTGCCACGCGTCCGCGACTTTCGCGGCCTGAACGGCAAGAGCTTTGACGGAAACGGGAACTTCGCCATGGGTCTGAACGACCTGCTGGTCTTCCCGGAGATCAATTATGACAAGTCCGATGCCACGCGTGGCATGGATATCGTGGTGCAGACCAGCGCCAAAACAGATGAAGAAGCCAAGGCATTGCTGGCCGCGCTCGGGTTCCCGTTCCGCAAGTAGAGCGGACCGGACAGAAGAGCGAACGCAGCAAGCGAAGCGGGTCTTTTGAAAAGACCCTGCATGAGGAGAAAAATTGAATGGCTAAAGTCAGTTCAGTCGAACGCAATATGAAGCGTCAGCGCATGGTGGCCCAATATGCCGCCAAGCGTGCCCTGCTGAAGGATATTGCACGTAACAAGGACCTGCCTGTCGAAGAACGGTTTGCCGCCCAGCTCAAGCTGGCCGCGCTTCCGCGCAACTCGGCCCCCAGCCGTATCCGTAACCGTTGTCAGGTCACAGGTCGTCCACGCGGTTACTATCGCAAAATGAAAATGAGCCGGATCGCCCTGCGCGAGCTCGGCAGCCAGGGTCTGATCCCCGGTCTCACCAAGTCCAGCTGGTAGGAGGATAAGACATGTCTTTTTCCGATCCCCTCGGCGATATGCTCACACGTATCCGCAATGCGATCATGCGCGGTCGTTCGTCCGTGACGACGCCTGCATCCAATCTGCGCGGCCGTGTTCTGGACGTGCTGGCCGATGAAGGTTTCATTCGCGGCTATTCCGAAGCCAAGGACGAGAAGGGCTTCCGCACCTTCGAAGTCGAGCTGAAATATTACGAAGGCGAAGCCGTTATCCGGGAGATCAAACGCATCTCTAAACCGGGTCGTCGCGTCTATAGTTCCGTCAAAACACTGCCGCAGGTCCGCAACGGCCTCGGCATCTCCATCCTGTCGACGCCCAAGGGCGTCATGAGCGACAGCGCTGCCCGCGAAAATAATGTCGGCGGCGAAGTCCTCTGCCAGGTCTCTTAGGAAAGGGCGAACAATGTCACGTATCGGCAAAAAGCCCATCACTGTCCCGTCCGGTGTCACACTGACCCAGACCGGTCAGTCCATCGCCGTCAAGGGTCCCAAGGGCGAACTGTCCTTTACCCTGCCCGACGCCGTCACGGGTGAGTTCAAGGATAATGAGCTGACCATCGATGTGGTCGAGGGCGCCAAGAACGGCTCGGCCATGTGGGGCATGGCCCGCACAATGGTCGCCAACATGATCGAAGGCGTCACGGACGGCTTCACCAAAGCGCTCGAACTGCGCGGCGTGGGTTATCGCGCCCAGATGAAGGGTTCCGCCCTGTCCATGCAGCTCGGCTATTCGCACGATGTCGACTATACGCCGCCTGCCGGTATCACGATCGAGGCGCCCAAGCCGACATCCGTGATCGTGTCGGGTATCGACAAGCAGCAGGTCGGTCAGGTCGCGGCAGAGATCCGCGCCTTCCGCAAGCCGGAGCCCTATAAGGGTAAGGGCGTGCGCTATGTCGGCGAATATGTGCGTCAGAAAGAAGGGAAGAAGAAATAATGGCTTCCACCGCACACAAAGGCATGAAGCGCCGCGCGCAACGCGTGCGTCGTCGCCTGAAGAAACATTCACAAGGGCGTCCGCGCCTGTCGGTCTATCGTTCGGACAAGAATATCTCCGCGCAGCTGATCGACGATATGCAGGGGGCAACCCTCGCATCCGCGTCGACGCTGGAAGACAAAAGCCAGAAGGGCGGCGACGTTGCCGCTGCGGCACGGATCGGCAAACTGGTCGCGGAGCGCGCAATTGCCGCTGGCGTGACCGAGGTCGTTTTCGACCGGGGTGCTTACCTTTATCATGGCCGCGTCAAGGCGCTGGCCGACGCCGCGCGTGAAGCCGGCCTGAAGTTCTAGGGATCGATCATGGCAGGTAGAAACGACAATCGCCGTCGCGACCAGGACGAAGACAACGAGTTCATCGATCGTCTGGTGCACATCAACCGCGTTGCGAAAACCGTCAAAGGCGGCCGCAATATGAGCTTCGCCGCCCTCGTGATCGTGGGCGACGAAAAGGGCCGTGTCGGCTTCGGCAAGGGCAAGGCCCGCGAAGTGCCCGAAGCCATTCGTAAGGCGACGGAAGAAGCCAAGAAGACGATGATCCGCGTGCCGCTGCGTGAAGGCCGGACCTTGCATCACGACGTCAAGGGCCGTCACGGCGCTGGCAAAATCATGATGCGTGCCGCCCCTCCCGGGACCGGCGTCATCGCCGGTGGTCCGATGCGCGCCGTTCTGGAATGCCTCGGCGTTCAGGATGTGGTCGCCAAGTCGAACGGTACATCCAACCCCTACAACATGGTTCGCGCCACGTTTGATGGGCTGAAGCGTATGGAAAGCCCGCGTACCGTGGCTGCCAAACGCGGCAAGAAAGTCGCCGACATTGTCGAGCGGCGTGTCGATGGTGCCTCCGCACCAGAAGCTCTCGAAGCATAATTGGAGGCTGACATGGCTGCCAAGAAAACATTGAAGGTCCGCCAGACGGGCTCGCCGATCCGCCGCAAGCCGGATCAGCGCGCGACCCTGATCGGTCTCGGCCTGAACAAGATGGGCCGCGTTCGCGAGCTCGAAGATACGCCGTCCGTGCGCGGCATGATCAACAAGGTCTCCCACATGGTGGAGATCGTCGAAGAGTAGATTTCAAGACGCGGCAGGCCTCCTGCCGCTCTTTTTCACTCATCATCTCCAAGCCGGCTGGATTTTGCCGGTGACGCCGAAGCGCCATACGGGATCGTGGGCGTAGGCGGAGAAAGGTAAGAACAATGCGTTTGAACGAACTCTCAGATAATCCGGGCGCAACCAAGGCCCGCAAGCGGGTCGGTCGTGGTATCGGTTCCGGCAAAGGCAAGACAGGCGGCCGTGGTGTCAAAGGTCAGAAATCCCGTAGCGGTGTTTCGATCAATGGCTTCGAAGGCGGCCAGATGCCTATTCACATGCGTCTGCCCAAGCGTGGCTTCAACAAGCCCAATCGCAAGCGCATGGCCGAACTGTCCATTGCCACGCTCGAGCGTGCAGTCCAGGCCGGAAAGATCAAGACCGGCGACAAGCTCGACGCTGAAGCGCTCGTCCGCGCCGGTGTTATTCGCCGCGCCCATGACGGTGTCCGCGTGATCGGCAATGGCGATCTGTCTGCGGCCCTCGACCTGCATGTCGCGTCTGCGACCAAAGGCGCGCAAGCCATTATCGAAGGTGCCAAGGGCTCCATCACCATCGTCGAAGGCACGCCCGAACGGGTGACCCGCGACAAGGATGCTGTCGCAGCCAAGCCGAAAGCGAAAAAGGCGGCTCCGAAAAAGGACGCGGCTCCAAAAGCGGACGCGGCTGAAAAGAAGACGTCTGAAAAGAAAGCGCCTGCGAAGAAAGCTGCACCGAAGAAAGCTGCACCGAAGAAAGCTGCTGACAAGGCCGAAGCGGCTGAATCGGCTTATCTCGCCAAGACGCAGGACTTCGATGCCGACGCCGACAACGCCGCGCTTCTCGCGATCGAGAAATATCTCGGCGCGTCGCTGAAGAATAAAGACGCAAAATATGTGTCTTGTTCGGATGAGAGCGAACTGGACACGATCGTCAAAGGTTTCATGAAGAAGAAACTGGGCGTCGATGACAAGGACGCGGCGATGGAAAAGGTCAAAGCCGTCTGCGCCACGATGAAGCCACACCGGATGAAAAACCGGGTGACCTTCTACTATCTGCTTGCCAAGAACGAAGGCAAACTGGGCGAATTCTAGTCACAATCACTTCAATGACCCTGGCGCAACTGCGGCAGGGTCTTTCGCTTCAGGGGAAGCGTCCCTAACTCGGGAAGATAGGCGGACGGGCCCATTACGGCATTCACGTCCGCGGCAAGGGACCTTTAATCATGGTATCAGCCGCCGAACAGCTCGCGCAGAATTTCCGTCCCGGAACCTTCCTGAAGGCGAAGGAGCTGCAGCAGCGCCTTCTCTTCACCCTCGGCATTCTGATCATCTACCGCCTCGGGACCTATATTCCGGTTCCGGGTGTCGATCTGGCGGCATTCTCGACATTTCTCGAGGGCGGAACCGCGGGTGGGTTCGGTGACCGGCTGAACATGTTTGCGGGTGGTGCGGTGGAACGCATGGCCGTTTTCGCGCTCAATGTGATGCCCTATATTTCGGCCTCGATCATCATGACGTTGATGAAAGGCTCCGTCCCGAGCCTCAAGGAGCTCGATAAGGAAGGCCAGCAGGGCCGCCAGCAGATCAACCAGTATACGCGCTACCTCACGCTTGTGCTCGCCGCCTTCCAGGCGTTCGGCGTGGCGAAGCTGATCGAAAATAGCGGCGCAGCGATCAATCCCGGCCTGTTCTTCCAGACATCGACCGTGATCACGCTGGTCGGGGGCACCATGTTCCTGATGTGGCTCGGCGAACAGGTGACGGCGCGCGGGGTCGGTAACGGCGTCTCGCTGATCATTTTCGCGGGTATCGTGGCTGAATTGCCGCGGGCCATCTTCCAGGTCTTCTCGCTCAACAGCAGCTCTTCGGTCGTTTCGACTCAGCTTCTGATCTTCCTGATCGTGATGTTCATCACCCTCTCCATGCTGATCGTCTTCGTCGAACGGGCGCAGCGACGATTGCTGGTCCAGTATCCGAAGCGACAAATGGCCCGCGGACGCCAGTTCGGTGGCGAGAGTTCCTTCATGCCGCTTAAGCTCAACACGGCGGGCGTGATCCCGCCCATCTTCGCCAGTTCGCTGCTGATCCTGCCGACGACGCTAGCGCCGCTGATGCTGGGATCGGACGGTTCCGGTGCATCCGGCTTCGCGACGACCTTGCTCGCGCTGTTGGGTTATGGCCAGCCCGTCTATCTGGCGCTTTATGGCCTGCTGATCATCTTCTTCTGTTATTTCTACGTACCTTACGTCTTCAAACCCGATGATGTGGCCGACAATCTGCGCAAGAATGGCGGCTTCCTGCCCGGTATCCGTCCGGGGGCCCGGACGGCGGATTATCTGACCTATGTCCTGTCCCGCCTGACTTTCATCGGTGCGTTCTACGTCGCCTTCGTCTGCGTCGTGCCTGAAATCGTGATTGCGCAGAATGACGGGATCCCCGTGTCTGTCGCCATGCTGATCGGCGGGATGAGCCTGCTGATTATCGTGTCCGTCACACTCGACACGGTCTCGCAGATTCAGTCGCATCTGATCGCGCACCAGTATGAAGGGCTGATCAAGAAGTCCCGCATGCGCCGCCGGTCTAAAGGCAAGACCTGAATTTCGCGCAGGCGTCTGGATTGATTGGGGAGGGGCGAAGCATGCCAACACATGACGAAAAACTGAACCTGATCCTGTTCGGTCCACCCGCCGCAGGGAAGGGGACGCAAGCTAAGAAACTGGTGGCGGATCACGGTCTGGTGCAACTGTCCACGGGCGACATGCTGAGGGCCGCGGTCGCATCTGGTTCGGATCTCGGTGAACGTGTCAAACTGATCATGGACCGCGGCGATCTGGTCTCGGACGAGATCGTGATCGCGCTGATCGAGGAACAGATCGACAATAATCCAGACGCAGCCGGTTTTATCTTCGACGGGTTCCCCCGTACCGTGCCGCAGGCCGAAGCGCTCGACGCCGCCCTGACCAGCCGCGACATGGCGATCGATAGCGTGATCCGTCTGAAGGTCGATGACGACGCGCTGATGGACCGTATCAAGGCGCGCTTTGCCGAGCAGGGCCGCAAGGACGATAACCCGGAGAGCTTTGCGATCCGGCTGGGAAATTACAACAAGCAGACCGCACCCCTGCTGCCCTTCTATGCCGCCCAGTCCAAGCTGGCGGAAGTCAACGGCATGGACACGATCGACGGTGTTTCGGCGCAGGTCGAAGAGGTGCTGAAGCGGGTCCGTGCAGGCGAGCCGACACAGAAGAAAGGCTTCTTTGCGCGTCTGTTCGGGCGCTAGGATCGCGTCCGTCAGGACTGCCATAGGCTGCGCTGTTCCGGTTGACGGGCACTGCGCAGAGGACTAAAGGAACGCCCTTCGCGAAGAGGCGGCGCGTAACCCGCCCCTTATCCTATGGGACAAAAGCGCCTCAGTCGAAATGGCTGTGGAGCACAAGAAACAAGCGGGCCGCAAGGCGGTCCAAAGCGCACCCGGCCATCCCGGCGTAGGTGCGCCAGGCACAGAAGGAACGGCTACGTGGCACGTATTGCTGGGGTTAATATCCCGACCAATAAGCGCGTCAAAATCGCGCTCACATATATTCATGGTATCGGCCCGGCAACGGCGAACGATATCTGTACCAAGGTCGGCATTGCCGATGACCGTCGCGTTCAGGATCTGACCGACGCCGAAGTCCTGTCGATCCGCGAAACGATCGACCGCGACCATCAGGTCGAGGGCGATCTGCGCCGTGAGGTCAGCCAGAACATCAAGCGTCTGATGGATATGGGTAACTATCGGGGTCTGCGTCACCGTCGTGGTCTTCCGGTCCGCGGTCAGCGGACCCACACGAATGCCCGCACCCGCAAGGGTCCCGCTAAAGCCATTGCCGGCAAGAAGAAGTAGGTAGGATCATGGCTAAGGAACCGACACGCGTCCGGCGCGCCGATCGCAAGAACATCACGTCTGGCGTCGCGCACGTCGCCTCGACATTCAACAACACCATCATCACCATCACCGATGCGCAAGGCAATGCTGTTGCCTGGAGCTCTGCCGGTACGATGGGCTTTAAGGGGTCGCGTAAATCGACACCTTATGCGGCACAGGTCGCAGCCGAAGACGCGGCCTCCAAGGCGATGGAACACGGCATGAATACGCTGGAAGTCAATGTGAACGGCCCGGGTTCGGGTCGCGAATCGGCTGTCCGTGCGCTGCAGGCTGCCGGCTTCACCATCACGACCATTCGTGATGTGACACCGATTCCGCACAATGGCTGCCGCCCGCCCAAGCGACGCAGAGTCTAGTGCGCGGCTGCGTCTAAGCTGACAATCGTGGCCCCAACGGGGCTGCTCCCTATATGCGCCGACCGCGAAGACGTTCCGGTCCGGCGCTTTGCCTCATTATCGAGGCCGTCCAAGAGAAGGGCACGTAATGATTGAAAAGAATTGGCAGGAACTGATCCGTCCGATCAACCCTGAAATCGAGCCGGGCCGCAACCCGGAGCGTAAGGCCACCATCACGGCTGAGCCGCTGGAGCGTGGCTTCGGCATGACGCTCGGCAATGCGCTGCGCCGCGTTCTATTGAGCTCGCTGCAAGGCTCCGCCGTCTCCGCCGTCCAGATCGATGGTATCGTGCATGAATTCACATCCATTCCGGGTGTGCGCGAAGATGTCACCAACATCATCCTGAACATGAAAGGCCTGACTGTGCGTCTGCACACGGATGGTCCGAAAAAGGTTCTGCTGCGCAAGACAGGTGCGGGTCCGGTCACGGGTCACGACATCGAAGAAACGGCGGATGTCGAAATCCTGAACAAAGATCACATCATCTGCACGGCCGATGAAGGCGCCGATATCCGCATGGAACTGACGATCACCTCCGGCAAGGGCTATGTCCCGGCGTCGGCATCGCGTCCCGAAGACGCGCCGATCGGTCTGATTTCCGTCGATGCGCTTTATTCGCCCGTCAAGCGCGTCGCCTACCGTGTCGAAGACACGCGCGAAGGTCAGGTGCTGGACTATGACAAGCTGCTGATCGACATCGAAACCAATGGTGCGGTCACGCCCGAAGATGCCGTCGCCGTCGCCGCGCGCATCCTGCAGGACCAGTTTCAGGTCTTCGTCAATTTCGACGATCCGGAAGACACGGTCCGCGGCGAAGAAAAGCCAGAGCTCGACTTCAACCCGGCGCTGCTGCGCAAGGTCGACGAGCTGGAACTGTCGGTGCGTTCGGCCAACTGCCTGAAGAACGACAATATCGTCTATATTGGCGATCTGATCCAGAAGTCGGAAGCCGAAATGCTGCGCACACCGAACTTCGGTCGCAAGTCCCTGAACGAGATCAAGGAAGTGCTGGCCGCCATGGGTCTGCATCTCGGCATGGACGCGCCGAACTGGCCGCCGGAAAACATCGAAGATCTCGCCAAGAAATACGACGATCACATCTAGTCTTCGGACTGGATGCAGGTCGCACGTTTTAACGCTGAAGGAATATCGCCATGCGCCATCGCATCGCCCATCGTAAACTCAACCGCACCGCCTCGCACCGCAAGGCCATGTTCGCCAACATGTCGTCTTCGCTGGTCGAGCACGAACAGATCGTCACAACGCTGCCGAAAGCCAAAGAGCTGCGCCCGTTTGTCGAAAAGCTCGTCACACTTGCCAAGAAGGGTGACCTGAACTCCCGTCGCATCGCCATTGCGCGTATGCGCAACAAGGATCAGGCCAAGAAACTCTTCGATGTGATCGGCCCGCGCTATGCGGATCGCTCCGGCGGCTATATCCGCATCATGAAGGCCGGTTTCCGCTATGGCGACAATGCGCCGATGGCCGTCATCGAATTCGTCGATCGCGACGAAGACGCCAAAGGTCTGATCGACCGCGAACGCGAAGAGACCGCTGACGCATAAGCGTATGTGGAAAGCCTCCGACAGGGCTTTCGACCTCAAGCACCGATGTCAAAGAACTTTGGATGCTTCTCTGAATAAGAAAGCCCGCTTCACGGCGGGCTTTTTTGCGTTTGAGAGGGTCTCACGCTCCCTTGTCGTCGTCAGTCGGGATGCGGTGAGCGGTCATAATTTCGTCCTTTATTAACCGTAATCCGTGAGGGTGGACGTGACCGTCTCGCTCGATTGTCGTCCCGTCGGAGATTGCTGCCCATGTTGCGTATTCCTCTCATCCTTCTGTTCGCCATCACCGGCCTGTTCCTGTCGGGCTGTGCCACGCCGCCCAATAATCCCAACAGTGCGGACGATATCCGCAATGCCCAGGACGCCGCACAGGGTGAGGCCGAGACCTATAATGAGAACGAGCTGGCGGCGGCCATATCCACCCATCTGGGTGTGACCAGCGAGTCTGCGGCGACGGCGATCGAACGGCTGTTCAAGGACCGCGGGCAACCTGTCGGCTATATTACCGGTGAAGAAGGGGGCGGTGCGCTGACCATCGGCGCGCGCTTCGGCAAAGGGACGCTATGGATGAAGGACGGTCAATCCATGCCAATCTACTGGCAGGGTCCGACGATCGGGCTGGATGTCGGTGCGGAAGCGGGGAAGGTCTTCACACTGGTCTACGGGCTGAACGATATGGATGATATTTTCCGGCGCTTCCCGGGTGTCGATGGCTCGGCCTATCTGGTTGGCGGTATGGCCGTGAACTATCAGCGGACCAATGGCATCACGCTCGCGCCCGTACGGACCGGTGTCGGCGTGCGGCTAGGGGCCAATGTCGGCTATACGCGCTACACAAAGAAACGCAGCCTGCCGTTCTAGCACTGTGACGCAGACTGTCCCTGACGGGTTCGTTCCTCACGATAGGCCCTCCCCCTTCACAAACTCGATGGAACCGATCTTCGCCCGGATAGCGGCGGACCAGTATGCTCTGGGGACGCAGCTTCGCGCGGAACACTGCAATTCACGCGGTCTTGTCCATGGCGGATTTATCGCAACGCTGGCCGACAATGCGATGGGCCTGACCTGCGGTTTAGCGCTGATGGCCGGCGGTCGAACGATCCGGAACATGGTCACCGTGAATCTGAGTATCGATTATGTCGGGCAGGCGCAGATCGGCGACTGGTTACAGACCGATAGCCGGGTTGTGAAGCTTGGCCGCTCGCTCGCTTTTGTCGAAACGCATCTGCTGAGCGGTGCGACGATCGTGTCGCGCGCGAGCGCCACATTCAAGATCAAGACGGATTAGCCGGCTCCGACTGCCTCGGCGATGGTCTCGAATCCATCCTTGGCCAGTCGGACGGACAGGTCGTTACAGATCGCCTCGACCAGTTGCGGTCCGTGAAAGACCAGCGCCGAATAGAGCTGCAGGGCTTTCGCGCCGGCTCTGATCTTGGCGTAGGCTTGCGCGCCACAACCGATACCACCGACCCCGATCAGATCGATCTGACCGTCAGTTGCGGCATAAAACTGGCCGAGCAAGCGGGTCGACTTGTCGAAAAGAGGCTGTCCGGAGAGGCCACCCGCTTCCTCTGCCCAGCGCGGGCCGATCGCGGCGGGACGGTCAGTGGTCGTATTGGAGACGATGATCGCGTCCAGTGCATAGGCACGGACCTGTTCGACGATGCGCGGGATCTCGTCGTCGTCCAGGTCGGGCGCGACCTTCAGGAAAACGGGATAATTCGGCCCGTCCGCCGCCAGCTTGGCGCGTGTGAGGGCAATTCGTTCCAACAAGGCATCCATGGCGTCTGCCCCTTGCAGTTCGCGCAGGCCGGGCGTGTTGGGGGAGCTGATATTGATGGTGAAATAGTCCGACAGACCCCATAAACGCGTCAGCCCCTCCAGATAATCGGCAATGCGGTCATCGCTATCCTTGTTGGCGCCCAGATTAGCTCCGACAAGACCGTGTTGCCCCTGACGTGAGCGCAAGCGGGCAGCGAATGCGTCGAGCCCTGCATTGTTGAACCCCATGCGGTTGATGACGGCGTCGTGCTCCGGGATGCGGAACAGGCGGGGTTTGGGATTGCCGGCCTGCGGGCGGGGTGTGACCGTGCCGCATTCCACGAAGCCGAAACCCGCGCCGAGCATGGCATCCGGCACGTCGGCATTCTTGTCGAACCCGGCAGCCAGCCCGACAGGATTGGGCAGGTCGAGCCCGCCGACAGAGGTCCGCAGCTCGGCCCGGTCGATGGACGCGCCTTTTGGTCCGAGGCCCGCGCGTAGCAGACGCACAGTCGTCAGGTGGGCGGATTCCGCCGGAAGGCTGCGCAGCAGGCGGGTTCCGGTCTTGTATAGCAGGCTCATAACAGTCGCATCGCTGTGAGATCAATTCGTCAGGTCGGGGAGCGCATAGCGGCCTTGCCCATCCGGATGCAATGTCCAGTGTTGACGCACGGCGGTCTTTGGCAAGGCGGCGTAGAGATGCGGGAAAAGCGATCCGTCGCGGGCTGGCTCCCACCGCAGGACCGCTCCGTCCAGACCAGCTGTCGAAATCTGCGCCAGAACGAGCTCGCCTGCACCCTTGAAGTGCCTTGATAAGGTGCCGGAGAGCTGCGCTGCCGTTGAAAAATGCACGAAGCCGTCCTGCTGGTCGAGCGGGCTGCCGACCGTCGATCCATCGCGCGCCAGCGTTCGCCACTGCTCGGACGTCAGAATCTTGTAGATGTCAGGATCGTTCATGAACCCGCCGCTAGCGGGCGCACAGGATCAGGGCAAGAGGCGAGGGAGTGCGCACAAAGATTGCCCGCATTTGACCAATCCCCGCGCGCACCGCGTCTCGCGCTCGCTGGAGACGCGGGAATGTCTTTTGGGTGTGCTGAATGAATAAAACTGGAGGGATCACCATGCGCCGGACAGGCATTATATTTGGATCGGCCGTGTTGCTGGCATTGCCGAACACGGGTTTTGCGCAGGATATGACAGCCGTCGTCGAAGCGACGAACAGTTCAGCCTTCATCTTCAACACATTGCTGTTTCTGATCGGGGGCTTCCTCGTCATGTGGATGGCCGCGGGCTTCGCCATGCTGGAAGCCGGTTTCGTGCGGACCAAGAACGTCTCCATGCAATGCCTGAAGAATATCATGCTCTATTCTCTGGCGGGCCTGATGTTCTGGTTCTTCGGCTATGACGTGCTGTATATGGCTGCAAACGACTATGTGAATTTCAGCGCCTTCATCACGCCCGGCTATACAATCGAACCGGTCGGTCTGGCCGGAGCGGACGATGCTGCGACAGCCGCCCTTCAGGGCGCTGCACTCGATACGGGTTACTCGGTCGCCTCCGACTGGTTCTTCCAGATGGTGTTCTGCGCCACAACCGCGTCGATCGTGTCGGGAACCGTAGCCGAACGGATCAAGTTCTGGCCGTTCTTCATCTTCGTGGCCATTCTGACCGCTTTCATCTATCCGGTTGTCGCCAGCTGGGAATGGGGCACGGGCTTCCTGGATGATATGGGTTTCTCCGACTTTGCCGGGTCCACGCTGGTTCACAGCACGGGCGGCTGGGCCGCTCTGGTCGGTGCGATCATTATCGGCCCGCGTCTGGGCAAATATGTCGGCGGCAAAGTGCATCCGATTCCGGCCAGCAATATTCCGCTCGCCACACTGGGCATGTTCATTCTGTGGCTCGGCTGGTTCGGCTTTAACGGCGCGTCGCAACTGGCGGCCGGAACGATCGGCGACGTGGCAGATGTCTCGCGTATCTTCGTCAACACCAATATGGCGGCAGCGGGCGGCGTTATCGCGGCCATCGTCTACACACAGTTGCGCTACGGCAAGATCGACGTGACGCTGGCAATCAACGGGGCGTTGGCCGGTCTGGTGGCCATCACCGCCGAACCGCTGACGCCCAGCGTCGAAGTGGCTATTGTCGTTGGTGCCATCGGATCGATCCTGGCCTGCCTGACCGTGCCTCTGCTGGACAAGTTGAAGATCGACGATGTGGTCGGGGCGATCCCGGTTCACCTTGTCGCTGGTATCTTCGGGACCCTCGTCGTCGCATTCACCAACCCCGATGTCGGCTTCATGCCGCAGCTGATCGGGGTCGTCGCGACAGCTGTCTTCGTCAGCGTCGTGTCGGCGATCGTCTGGATCCTGCTGAAAGTCACGATCGGCCTGCGGCCTAGCGAAGAAGACGAAATCGTCGGTCTGGACCAGGCGGAAATCGGGGTCCCGGCCTATCCCGAATTCGTCACGCCTTAGGCGCGCCGACCCGATCCGATGTCCCGAATTCGTTCGGGACATCGCACAGAACCCTCGCACCTCCCCAAATTGTGCGATACAAACTCCCCGCCCGGCGACAGCGCTGCGGCGGGGTTTTTTCAAGGATTTGCATAATGGCGCGATTGCAGGGAAAGCATGCGGTCATCACAGGCGCGGCGCGGGGAATCGGCGAAGCCATTGCGCGGGCTTTCCATGCGGAAGGTGCCAGTCTGATGTTGACTGATATTAACGACGCGGGTGTCATCGCCTTGGCCGATACGCTGGGTGCGTCTGCGCTGAAGCTCGATGTCGCGTCCGAAAGCGACTGGGACAGACTGTCCGAAATCTGTCCGCAGACTGATATCGTCATCAATAATGCTGGCGTGACAGGGTTCGAGAATGACCCCGTTGCGCATGACCCTGAACATGCCAGCCTGCAGGCCTGGCGCGACGTTCATGCCGTGAATACGGACGGCACCTTTCTCGGCTGTCGCTATGCGATCCGTGCCATGCGCCCCCGCAATGCCGGCGCGATCGTCAACATCTCGTCGCGTTCGGGTCTAGTCGGTATTCCCGGTGCTGCCGCCTATGCCGCTTCCAAGGCAGCCATCCGCAATCATACGAAAACGGTCGCGCTCTACTGCGCGCAACAAGGGCTCGATATTCGCTGCAACTCGGTGCATCCGGCGGCGATCCTCACGCCCATGTGGGAACCGATGCTCGGCGATCCCGACACGCGCGAAGCGACCATGGCGGCGCTGGTCAAGGACACACCGATGCAGCGCTTTGGCACGCCCGAAGAAGTGGCTGCGCTCGCTCTGCTCCTCGCATCAGATGAGGCGCGCTACATCACCGGGTCGGAAATGACGATCGATGGCGGTCTGCTGGCCGGATCAGCCGCAACACCGGGGTGATCGGGAAGCAAGGCCGAGTTTCCACCTACCGGCGCATGGCGGGATAGATGTCTCTCAGCAGCTCGATGCGGCCGCCGGCATAGTTCTTCGAAACATTCATCGCCGGCAAAGCAGGACGACTACTTAGAAACCCCTTCTTGAAATGGACCCGGACCGTTTCCCGATCCACATCCTCGATCAACAATAATTTGGGCATGTGCTTGTAGCCGAAACGCTTCATATGGTCGCTGAATGTCGACATATTGCGTAGCGCATCGCTGACGCCTCTTTCCTGCCAGTGAGCGCCAGCCTCGGCGTAGAGTTTACAGTAATCCATTTCTTGCCCCGTAAGTTGTGTATTTTTATGATACTCTATTTTAGATTTATGTCCAGATTTTCGGCCTCGGGCGGCTTTGTCTGGACGATAGTCGACTTGACCGAATAGGCATATCTTCCTAATGATCGCTCTAATGCTATCTCATACGAATATATGGAACGCGCTGGACCGGCTGGCTTCCGCTTTATCGACCTCGCCATCGGGTCTGGCACGACAGGCGGGGCTCGACCCGACGACTTTCAACAAATCGAAGCGACAGAGCCCGTCGGGCAAGGATCGCTGGCCATCGACGGAAAGCCTGTCCAAGGTTCTGGCGACCGTGGAAATGACCTTTGAGGACTTCGCCCGGTTCGCCGATGGCAGCTATACGCGCGGTCCCAGCGTACCGCTGATCGGTCACGCGCAGGCTGGCGATAGCGGCTATTTCGATGATAGCGGATTTCCAGTCGGCGGCGGATGGGATGATGTCCGCGTTCCCGGCGTGTCCACGCCGGGCACCTACTGCCTGCAGATTGCCGGGGACAGCATGTCACCTGTCATGCGGGCTGGTGACCGGGTTGTCGTCAGTCCGAACGAACCGATCCGGCGCGGCGACCGCGTCGTGGTCAAGACCATCGAAGGTGAGGTCATGGCCAAGGAACTGCACCGCATGAGCGAGACACAGGTTGAACTGCTCAGCATCAATCCCGACTATGATGATCGCATCATTCCACGTCAGAAAATCGTCTGGATCGCCCGCATCGTCTGGATCGGGCAGTAGGCGCGCGTCTATTCTGCGGCGACCAGGCCCGATGCATGTTCGGTCAGCCAACCCGCCAGATCATCCGTTACCGCATCGACGAAGCTGGCCTTTCGGGCCGTTCCGGTTGGGCGGTTGATCGTCAGATTGTCCGTCCGGCCCCAGTCGGGCTCCTCGCCGACCAGAACGGTACGCATACCCATCTGTTTCGGGATTTCCAGATTGCGTAACGTGTCCTCGAAAAAGATCGAGGTCGCAGGATCGATATCGAAAACGGTGTTGAACGTCTCGTAGGCCGGGCGCTTCGGCTTGGGAATGTAATTGGCATCTTCGATCGCGAAGCCGCCATCGAACAGATCCAGCAGATTCAGGTGCGAAGCGACATTGCGGATATGTCCGCGCGATCCGTTGGTGAAGATCAGTTTGCGTCCGGGCAGCGCGGCAATCGCGGCACGCAAGGCGGGGTTAGGCGTCAGGACTGACAGGTCGACATCGTGAACATAATCGAGAAATTCCGCCGGATCCATGCCGTGAATATCCATCAGTCCCGACAGGGTGGCCCCATAGTCGTGGAAATATTCCTCCTGCAACTCCCGCGCATGATCGGGTTGCAAGGCGAGATGGCGCGAAATGAAAGTGGTCATCTTCTCACCGATATCGGCAAAGAAGCTCACATCTGCGCGGTAGAGCGTATTGTCCAGATCGAAGATCCAGGTGCGAATGTCGCGTAGGTCCATGATCGATCTGGCGCGGCGCTCTAGCGCCTGAGTCCGGCGGGCGCGGGCGTTGCGAAGTCGGAATCGGACAGACGCACGCGTGCGCCCGGCATATCGGTCGGAATGGGTCGGAAGGATGCGACCGTATAGCCCTGTTCCAGACACATATCGTTTCCGAGCGCGTCGAACCGCGCTTCTGCGATGCAGAATTGCGACGGCGTCGTGGCGGATGTCCGCAGGCGCAGGTCGGGCCCTTCCGGCGCTTCCTGAATGGCAAACAGATGCGCTTCCGTATCCGTCAGCGGTATATCCAGCGGGCGTGTACATTCCCCGGCCGTCGCCTGCCACCAACCACGCGATCGCCACTGCGTGTCTTCGCGGGTCGCGACGGCGGCCCAGAGGGTCGCGCTGCTCTGATTGCAGACTTCCAGTCCGATGCCCGCCTGGCGGTTGGCTGCCGCCGTCATCAGGGCACGCATGAGCGGTTCGCCAGAGACACCGGAGTCGAGGCTGGCATCATCTCGGAACCGGCGCAGCAGGCGCGAGGTCTTGCGCCCGGCCATGCCGTCAATGCGCGTAATGTCATAGCCCGCATCACGCAGCAGGCGTTGCTGCGCGGCAATGACGGAGCGTTCCGACCCGTAGTCACCCGGCTCGACCAGTTTGGTCACTGGTTCGCCCGGGCGGACGGCGAAATGGTCCCGGCTGGTCTTGTTGGTCAGGCGGCAATCCTCTGTCGCATCGGATTCGAAGTCCGCTTCATCGGCAACGCAGAGCGGTGTGGTACCCTTCCATTCGCGCACACCGCCCTGATGCAGGTCGAGGCTTTCCGCGAATAGAAAGCGAGGTCCGGTCTGGGGCGTGATCAGCGTGATACAGCGACCAGGCAGCAGCTCGTCCCATCCCTTCGCGATCATCCGTCCGCTACGCAGAAACGCACTGGAGGTCCGCACGACATAGGACGTCTCGTTGCAGACCTGCCATTCCGTCGTCGGACCGATCAGGGTCGGATCCGTAATCGGGGCGTCGGACGCAGACGCGGTTTCCGCTTGTTCGATCGGCACGGAATCCTGTGCGGCGGTCGGGCCACCATGGACGGCTGCGGCCACGATTAGTGCTGCAAACCCCTTACGCATGGATCAGCGTACCCGCCCCGTCATCGGTGAACAGTTCGACCAGCAACCCGTGCGCCCGCCGACCGTCCAGAATGACGACTGCTTCGACGCCGTCGCCAACAGCGTCCATCGCGGTCTGCAATTTGGGGATCATCCCGCCTTGGGCCGTGCCGTCATCGATCAGCCCCTGCACATCGGCGCGGGACAGATCGGTCAGCAAATGTTTATCCGTGTCCAGCACGCCTGCCACATCGGTCATCAGGATCAGTCGCGTCGCGGTCAGAGCCGCCGCTAGGCATCCCGCCGCCGTATCGGCATTGATGTTGAAGCCATCCCCCGTTTCATCGGCGGAAATGGGCGAGACGACGGGAATGAAACCGGCATCCGCCAATGTATTCAGAACGCGCACATCGGTTGCTGCCGGGATCCCGGTAAAGCCGAGCCCTTCGCCCTTGGGGGCCGCCGTGATCAGGCGGGCATCGCGACCGGACAGGCCGACGGCGCGACCGCCAGCGCAGTTGATGGCGGAGACAAGCGATTTGTTGATCGCGCCCGATAGGACCATTTCGGCCACGCCGACCGTTTCCATGTCGGACACGCGCAGCCCGTCCTTGAACTCGGTCTTGATATCGAGACGGGACAGCATGGAGCCGATCTGAGGGCCACCGCCGTGAACGACGACGGGTCGCAATCCGACCTGACGCAGCAACACGATATCCTTGGCAAATTCAGCCGTCAGTTCCGGCGTGCCCATGGCGTGGCCGCCAAATTTGACGACAATGGTCGCCCCAGCATGGCGCTGTATGAAGGGCAGGGCCCGGGACAAGGTGAAGGCGCTGTTCCAGCCCGAGTCGACCTTTCGGCGATCCTGAAACGGTATGTCGTCTGACGGATTCATCGACCGCGTTATACGGGTTCGGACGGCAGCGCCAAGCTGGCAATCTCAGCACGGAGTTCCGCGATGCCCAGACCCTTCTCAGAACTGGTCAGAGCGATGGCAGGGAAGGCGGCAGGACGCTTGGCGATGGCCTGAGCGGTCTCTTCATGCATTCGGGTCAGCTGGCCTTTTTTCAGCTTGTCGGCCTTGGTCAGAACCAGCTGATAGGTCACAGCGGTTTCGTCCAGCATGTCCATCAGTTCCAGATCGACGGGTTTGAGCCCGTGGCGGCTGTCGATCAGCATGAAGACGCGGCGCAATGTGGCGCGCCCCCTCAGAAATTCGCGCGTCAGACGGGTCCATGCCTGCACCTTGTGCTTGGGCGCCTTGGCATAGCCATAGCCCGGCAGATCGACCAGGTTCAGGCGGCCCTGGGCGTCGAAATAGTTAAGTTCCTGCGTCCGGCCCGGCGTGTTGGAAGCCCGGGCGAGGCCCGCATGATTGGTCAGCGCATTGATCAGCGTGCTCTTACCGACATTGGATCGCCCGGCGAAGCAGACTTCTGGCGGCCCCATGGGCGGCAGCGTCGCCAGCGACACGGCCGATTTCATGAAGGTGACGGGCCGCGCAAATAGCAGGCGGCCCGCTTCGATCTCTTCAGATTGATAGGTGCGTTCTGTCAGGACAGGCTTCACTATTCCGCCGCGTCCGCCGGATCCGGCTTGCCTGTAATCTTGCGGATGAAGGCATCGACCGGCGTGTCTACATTGTTCTTCCGGGTAATGTACCATTGCTGGAAGAAGGACAGCACATTGTTCCAGCACCAGTAGAGCAGCAGGCCGGCAGGGAAGCTGGCCAGAATGAACATGAACAGCCACGGCATCAGCTTGAAGATCTTGGCCTGCATCGGATCGCCTGATGGCGGGGTCAGCGTGTACATCAGGCTCATCGTGATGCCGTAAAGCAGGGCCAGCGGGCCGAGAGCAATAAAGGCGAGAATGCCTGTCGGACGTCCCTCGAAAGGCAGGAAGCCGAAGCCGTTCAGGATCGAAATCGATTCCGGCGCAGACAGATCCTGAATATAGCCGATGAACGGCGCGTGGCGCAGGTCGATGTCGATGAACACGGCCTTGTAGAGGGCGAAGAAGACGAAGATCGTGGGAATGATCGGCAGGCAGCCTGCGGCGGGATTGACGCCTTCCTTTTTGTACAGGCCCATCATTTCCTGCTGCAGTTTCATGCGGTCGTCCTTGTAGCGCTCCTGCAGCTTCTTGACCTCGGGCATGACCTTTTTCATCTTGGCCTGGCTCTGATACTGTTTGTTGAACAGCGGGAACATGAGTAGCTTGATGAAGAAGGTCAGCGCCAGAATGCCAAGGCCGTAATTACCGAGCATGCTGCCCAGCCAGGAGAGTGACCACATGATCGGACGTACGAGAATGCCCATCATGCCCCAGTCGATGGCGCGGCTCATGCCGATAATGCCAAGCTCGTCCTCATAGGCTTCCAGCACGGGACGTTCCTTGGCGCCGGCATAGAGATAGGCTGTCGATTGCAGGCTCGCACCCGGGCTCAGCGTCATGGCGTCGGTCGCATAGGCTGAATCCCAGACGGTATTCCCGTCAATCAGGCTGTGCGTATAGTCGATCGTCGTATTGCCGTCCTGCGGCGCGATGGCGGCGTGAAGCCAGTAACGGTCGGTGATCCCGGCCCAGCCCGCTGCGCCCGTATTGGACCAGTTTTCCTTCGCGGCCTTTTTGTAGGTATGGTCGTGATAGCTGTCGTCCTGAACCGAGACGGGACCTTCCTGAATAATGAAGAAATTCAGCAGCCCTTCCGGCAGATTGACCTGCCGGGCGACACCGCGACGCGTCAGGGTCACGGGCTGTGCGCCGCGATTGGTCAGCACATCGCTGGCCGTAACCAGGAAATGATCATCGACGCTCAGGGTCCGTTCGATATCGACGCCCCCGACCGATGTCTGCAGCACGACCGGCATATTGGGGCTGAGTGTCGTTCCGGACACGACCGCCCACGGCGTCTCGATCCCGAGCGTGTCGCCGACCGTGCCGGGCAACGTCCAGTTATCGGCCACAAACCCGGCGCGTTCCCCGCCCATGGGGGAGAGCAGCTCAACCTGTCCGTCGGCCGGATCCAGCGTCTTGTCATAATCGTTCAGCGTGATGTCATCCAGCCGCGACCCGGTGGTCAGCAGGCTGCCGCGAATGCCCGGCGCGTCGACCGGAATGCGCGTACCCGTCGCGACCAGAACTTCGCGCGGTTGCGCCGGTGTGACGATCTGTTCCGCCACAGGTTGTTCTGCGGCGAGGCGTTCCATCTCGGCCTGAGCGTCGGCGCGGGCTGCTTCCTGCGTCGGTTGCACGAAAAAGAAGAAATAGGCCATCAGCACCAGTCCGGACAGGACGAAGGCCAGGATGAGTCTGCGCTGTTCGGTCATGAAATAGGCTCGACAGTGGGTGGGATGGGGCGCGCGAAGACAGAGGTCCCGGACGCGCGGCTAGCGGTTCTTGTGGCGATTGTCTTGCGTGGGGCTTTGCCCCGGACTGGGCACGGATTGCAAGGCCCGGCGCGCGTCCTGCTGCAACCTTTTCCAGTCCCGAATCGGGGTGCGGTCGCGTGCAATCAGCACATAATCATGCCCTGCATGGCCGAGTTCGGGCAAAAGCTCGCGGGCGATGACCCGCAGGCGGCGTTTCGCCCGGTTGCGGATAACGGCGTTGCCGATGCGTTTCGTGGCCGTCACGCCATAGCGAATGACCTGATGGTCGGCGTTGGCGCGGCATTGTACCACAATAGCCCCGCGGGCGGCGTAATCGCCCTCCCGGACATACAAAAACTCGGACCGCTTTGTCAGCGCCCCGAGTTCAATGTCTTGATTATGAGTCACGGGCGAGAGGCCCGATCCAAAATCTGTCTATGCAGACAGGACCTTACGGCCCTTGGCGCGACGACGCGCCAGAACCTTACGGCCATTCTTTGTCGCCATGCGTGCGCGGAAGCCGTGACGGCGGGCGCGGACAAGGTTGGACGGCTGGAAAGTACGTTTCATCGGACTACTCGAAAATTAGGTGGCGTTAGCGCAGGCGGACAAACCCGTCTCCGAAACAACAGACGCGGCCATTATGAGGGTGAGCGGGTGAAGTCAAGCAGGGAGGACAGGGCTTCGCCTGCTTTTGACCTGTAAAGTACGGGCTTTGATGCGGTGTAGGATCATGGCTGACTTTTCTCCAGCGCGGCTATCAATTCATCGGATATGTCACGAAAGTCGGTGAGCATATTGGCTTGCTGCGCCGCAAGAACCTGACGAAGGGATAAAGCATTATCGAATTCCAGATTTTGCCTTACGGATTGGAGGTCAAATTCAAAGCGGTCCGTGTGCGTGAAATTGGTATATCGATCATCCGTCTTGAAACTGTTTCCAAGAACAAATGTGGACATAAAAACCGGCACAACACTTGTCGCTCTGAATTCTTCGCTCGTCCCGTCGATTGTTCTGATGGTCGAGAGCTGTGTATCCCATTGGGACATAAGATCTCGCAATGCCTCGTCGTTTAGCAGGCTTAAGCCTCCCGATGATGAGAGCTCATCGAAATTGCGGTAAGTGACAGTGAGTGACGTGCTGCGAAGTGCCGACATGGCAAGCCTGTTGAAGTCCTCCTCGGTCAACGCCGGCCCGTCCTCGGACAGGCGTTTGCGGAGTGCAGAGGCGTCGCTGGCACGCTGCAGGGCATAGGCCTCAAGCGACACCAAGTCATCGCGGGCCATAGTCAGTTCAGTGCTAAAACCGTCGAGTTGAGTGGCTAGCCTTTCCCGCTCCGCCCTAACCTCATTCCAGTTCGCGACCTGAATACCGATGAACACGCCAATCACGACGATGCAGAAGTCAATGCCGACCGCGAACCAGTTCTCATTCTCGACATGAGCTTTGAAGCGGCGGAGAATCATACGGGGGGCTCAGCTATTGGTGTTTCGCCGACCAACTGATCAAGCCGATGTCTCAAATCAGAAAAACCACTCTCAATAAGAACCACACGTTGTTGCAGTGCATCTTGAAAATCGAGGTTCATCGTCATGGCATTCAGGAAGCGCTGGTTTCTTCGCATCTCCAAGTGGTCGCAGGTGGCGGCAACACGCACCTCTCCACGCTCGTCAATATAATGTCGGAGTTGCATGAGGTCAGGATAGTTTTGGCTGGGGTCGGAAATGTAACGGCCGCGTTTCTCGACAAGATCATCGATATAGCGCGCAGCCTGTGAAATTGAAGACAAGGCTCTTTTCAGCTCCGCATCTGAAATGAGATCCATGCCGCGGTTCTGTTGCAATTCTTCGACACTTGGCAGGATCGGCACTGCAGACGAGACAATAGCCGATGCACTCAACCCTTGGCACTCATCAGTGGTGAGAGGATCCGGGACTTCCGCTGCCAACTTTGTCAAGCCGGATTCAAATGCCTGAAAACGACGGTTCTGACGCCCAATGCTTCCAAGGATCAGGGCTTCGGCGCTTACGGTTTCCTGATGCAGACGCATTAAGAATGCTGCCTCCTCGGTCTTCAGGATTCTAGCCTCATTCCAGTTCGCGACCTGAAGACCGATGAAGACACCGACAACGACGATAAAGAAATCAATCCCCACCGCGAACCAGTTCTCATTCTCAACATGGGCTTTGATGCGGCGGAAGATCATCGCATGCGCTCCAATGTGAGGTCGATTTCGGCGATGGCCGCTTCAGCCAGGTCGATCTCCTGACGTAAATCTTGCGGATAGGAGACAATGAACCCAATCCATTCTGTCAATGTCAGCGCCATGCGGCCGTCAGAACGGATCGTGTCAACCGTGCGCTTGGACAGTTCGGGTGGAAATTGTTCCGGACAATCAAGTGAAAGGGTTTCACGACCGCTCTGTACTTCGTAGCAGTCCTCCCAGTAGACCTCTTGAATGTCCACCGGGATCCGCTGGCGGACAAGACTGCGATACTCAGGCAGAACATTCCCTGAAATAATCAGGATGTCATTACGAAGATGATATGCGGCTATGGCATCAACGATTTCACGGGATGTCGGGAGTCCTTCGCGACGCATTTCCTGAAAAATATCGCGGGGGACGGCCGTCGTCTGCCACTGTGAGGCGTGAAAGAAATCTATCAAGACAGGCCAGCACTGGTCCCCACAGTCGCGATTGCTCTGAAGAAATACGAGTGAGCGTCGTCCCGCTTCGCTGACCTGACGGAATGAATCGATTCGTCCTTTCGTGATATGGATCGCGGCCTCCAGCTCACCCTTCAATTCAACGAGCATAATCCGCTCGCGTTCGACTTCACTCCGCGCCTCATTCCAGTTCGCGACCTGAAGACCGATGAAGACACCAACAACGACGATAAAGAAATCAATCGCAACCGCGAACCAGTTCTCGTTCTCAACATGGGCTTTGATGCGGCGGAGGATCATCGGCTGAGGTCCTCCGCGATCAGCGTCTCGATCCGGCTCACGAGCCGCTTCTGCTGCTCGGCCAGCTCCCGGTTATTGTCGATGGTCCCGAGCACCATCATGGATTGCTGCACAAAGGCGGGGTTTTCGAAGAAGGTGTCTGGCGTGAAGGCGAGCGTTTCGATATCGCCATAGGAGGGAAGCCCGTCTGCACGCGCGTTGGCGGGATCGGCCCGCAGCGTGCTATAAAGTATGCGTCGGAGATCCCGCATGTCGTTCAGATAGAGTTGGAAGGCCTGTAACGCGACCTCGCTGACGGCGTCGAATTCGTAGAGATCCGAGCGCAGATCAGAATTATCGATCACGGACAGCTCTCCGTCAGAGACCAATTCTTCGAAGACGGACGGCGATGTCGCCGGAAAAACACCCGCCACGACTTCGTTCATCAGTGCTGCGGGTGTCTTGCCCTCATCGTCGCTGAGGCGGTCCGGCCCTTCATCATGCAGCTGGAGGAGACGCAGTAGCGCCAACTCGGCTGTGTCAGATGCGGCGATAACTCTATCGAGACGCCCATCAACATAGCCGAATTCCGCATCAAGCCGTTCAAGATAGGCGCGTTCACGGCGATCTTCAGCGCGGCTCTCATTATAGTTCGCGACCTGAATGCCAACAAACACGCCCATCACGACGATGACGAAATCAATCCCGACGGCGAACCAGTTTTCCTTTTCGACATGGGCTTTGATACGGCGCAGGATCATGGCTGACGCCCCCCCGTTTTCGGCGGCGGGAGCCGCGCGAATATCGCGTCGACGCGTTTCGTCTGGTTCGCGGCCATGCCTGCGGATACCTGCGACAGGCTCATCATATAGCGCAAATCGCGCTCTAGCTCGCTATCGGATTGTAGAATTGAGGCGAGCGCAATCAGATCAATCTCGGCGTTCGGTGGAGGCGGACAGGCGATGAGCAGATGGATGTCCTGATCGGTCACATTGTAACACGCCGACTGGAAATAGGCCTGCAGCGTCAGCGGGATTATTCGCCGGACCCGCTCGCGATAATCCGGGATCGTGCTGATCGTGGATAGACCGGCAAACGTGTAAAGTGCAGCCAGATCATTCACGAGGGCCTGATCATCCAATAGGGCGAGGTGACCCGAACTGATGATTTCATCATAGGTGCCGCGCTGCAGCGTCAAAGTGAAGGCGTGACTGGCCTGAAAATATGCGCGGACGATCTCCCAAGCGTTTGCATCGGTGACCGGCGTGCCGTTCGTTTCGATGGCGAAAGTGCCGTACTCAGACTGCTCGAGATAGGTGGAACGGCGCCCCTGCAGGTTCTGACGGTTGATCACCATGTCCTCAGCGAGGCGTTGGCGGTAATCCTGACCGCGACTGACGTCCGCCCGCGCGTCGTTCCAGTTCGCGACCTGAAGACCGATGAAAACACCGACCACGACGATGCAGAAGTCGATCCCGACCGCGAACCAGTTCTCCTTTTCGACATGGGCTTTGATGCGGCGGAGGATCATGGGGCGAGCCCAAGGATTGACTGGCGATTCTCGATCAAAGCTTTTGCGTCGCGATATTGGTCCAAGAGGGCTTTTGTCGAAATAATGCGCCCACTTGAAATGGCCGCTTGGTAGATCAGCATATTGCGGAATTGCCGTGATCTCAGAGCGGGTGAAAGCGTCTCGGGATGTTCGCCGTCCTCGATCCATTCGATGAGATTGCCAACGCCCAAGGCAGCGACTTGCGAGACCGGCTCCATATTCGTTTCTTCAATCATGAAGTGGTCGGAGAAGTCATAGGTGAACAGAAGGATTTCTTCCTGCCACCCATTTGCGCCTTCAATGGCCGTGTCCAACTCTTGGAGTGCGCTTACGAGGTTGGGGTCCTGAATCAAGGAAATTTGCCCTGAATTTGTCAGGGTTTCAAACGCATTCTGGCTTACATCCACCCGGACGATGAAGAATAATCCGCCCTGCAACAGATCATCAATATCCTCCGGTAAGGGTGTCCCGTCGGGTACGCGGCTATACGCATAGAGCTTTTGCCGAAACACTTGCTGCGCTTCCATGTCGGCGAGCCTATCTTCCAAATGGGTAATCGATGCGGAGACGTCGCTCAGCAAGGCTTCGAGATAGCGCACCTCCGCCGCATGATCGCCACGCGCAGCGTTCCAATTTGCGACCTGAAGACCGATGAATACGCCAATGACGACGATGCAGAAGTCGATCGCGACGGCGAACCAGTTCTCACTTTCGACGTGAGCTTTGATGCGGCGGAAGATCATCGGACTCGCTCGATTTCGGTGGCGACCATGTCCGCCGTTGCGATCGTTCGGTCCCTCACCGTCGGGTAGTTGATCATCGCGAAAATGTTCTGATTGAGCCAGTATCGCAACATCCCCTCAAGGCGAGGGTTGCTTTTAATATCCCGAAGCATCCTGGCGGAATCGACGGTTTTCAGTTGTTCCTCACACCCCCGTGTCAGCGTTTCAGTGACGTCCGCCACGTCGACTTCCCAGCATCCACTCCACAAAATCCGGGCGGCTCCCGGTTCGATATATTCGCGAACCGTCTCCCGGAAGGGCGGGGACATCTGGTTGATCACTCTAAAGCTGCTGGTCAGATCATAGGTTGTGAACAGCTCTTCACGCAGAGCGTTGTCAGACGGAAATCCAAGCTCGACGGCCTCCCGGAAAGCTGTTTGGTCAAATATGACGGTCCAAAGTTGCGAGGCGTGGAAGAAGTCAATCAGAAGATCCTCGCAATTCGCTTCACACGTGTCATCACTCTTCAAGAAAACGAGCGCCCGCTCCCCTGCGTCCGTGACTTTGGTATAGTAATCAAGCAAGCGGTCCGCCCGTTCCGCGTTCTGAACCAGTTCTTCGTGCACCAGGATGAGGTAAGAGTGTTCCTGCGCCTTGCGGCTCTGTTCTTCATTCCAGTTCGCGACCTGAATACCGATGAAGACGCCAACCACGACGATAAGAAAATCCACACCGACGGCGAACCAGTTTTCGTTTTCGACATGCGCTTTGATGCGGCGAAACAGCATTACGTGTCCTTTTCACCCAAAGCGACGATCAGAGCTTCCGTTGTGGCGATAAAGTCATTGATTGTATTGAGTTGCAGTTTGGTTTGCACTTGCTGGTAAGCCAGAGCGCCATCAAGTGTTCGATTGGCGCGAATGTCTTCAATGTCGAACTCGAACCTGTTGGCCACGGTAAAATCAGAGTAGCGCCCATCCGTTTGCAGCGCGTTAGCAAAATTGGTTCCATATAAAACGGCAGGCGTGACCAAGTTGGCGCGTATATCTGCGATCACCACGTCAGTATTGTTGATAAAGGTGAGCTGTGCGTCCCATTGATGGAGCAGGTCGCGCAAGCGTGCGTCAGTAATTTTGCTAATCGCGCCTGTTGTGGTGAGCTCCTCATAGCCGCGAAATGCCATGTTGAATGAGTCCCCTCTAACGGCGGAAGCAACTAAAGGATTAAACTCTTCCTCGGGAAAGTCGTCGTCCTGTTCAAGCCGGTGCCTTAAAGTCGCTACGCCCTCTATCCGGTCATCCAAGTATGCTTGGGCTGCGACGAAGTAATCTCGGGCCAGAATGAGTTCTGCTCGAAAACTCGCAAGCTGAGAGGCAACCCTTTCATTTTCGCTGCGGACCTCGTTCCAGTTCGCGACCTGCAAACCAATGAACACACCAACCACGACGATAGCGAAGTCAATCCCAACCGCGAACCAGTTTTCCTTTTCGACATGGGCTTTGATGCGGCGGAAGATCATGGGCCGGGCACTTCGTGATCAATGTTGAGGATTTGATCGAGAACGGTATGCATCTCCGTCACAGCGGTGCTGACCATCGCGTTGCCATCAACATAGCCATCATAGTCAATTTCAAATCTGACGAGATCATTCAGATAGGTCTGGTTCTGGCGCATCGCCGTTTCGTCGCAGGACACAGGCGCTGACTGAAGGTAGCGTTCGATATCGGTTCCGGCTTCCATTTTCACTGTGGACAAGGCGCCACTGAAGACAAAAAGCTCCGAATAATCCTGATCGATATTCTGCAGTCTTTTCTGGATGCCATCCCGGGAGTCGCGCACCCGTGAGCGAATGATCAGAAACCGTCCCAAGGCCTCCTCAAGCTCGCGGTTTGTGAAAATCGTCAACCGGCCCGACGATAAGAGCTCAATGATCAATGGAAGTTCATCGGTTGGATTGGTCACAGGAGGCGTGTCGGCCAAGACATAACATTCCGCTTTTGAAAGGGCCTCGCCATCTGGCGTCGAGAGCTTCGTTAGCGCGCTGCGCAATAGATTTGAGGCAAATTCACGCTCCGTGGTGCGAATCTCCCGGACCGCATTCAGGTCTATGATCTCCTGGTGAAGCCGCTTCATGTAGACAGTTTCCAGCGCGCGCTCTGCCCGCGCCGCGTTCCAGTTCGCGACCTGGATACCGATGAACACGCCGATGACGACGATGAAGAAATCAAGCGCAACGGCGGTCCAGTTCTGGTCCCTGATATGTTCGGTTATTCGCCGCAGGCGCATCAGTCCGTTTCCGGTTCAGCGGGATTGAGGTCGGGTGTGTTTCCATCCGGATACAAAGCCGCTTCCAGTTTCAGAACTGTGTCGTCCACCGCGACAAATGCCTGATAGACCTGAGCTCGCACCTGATTGTTGTAGTGATAGAGTTGCGCGACGGCATGACGAAACTCCCTGTCCTGGACCAGTTCATCGAAAACATACTCCGGCGTTATCGCGGTGAAGCCTCGCGGGTTGTACGGGCCGGGTTTCATGAAAATCCGATTAAATATGATATTGCGCGCGTCATGACCCCGATTTTCATATTGGCTCACGAAGTCTTCGGTTCGTGCCCAGTTGCTGTACAGATTGACTAGAATGTCCTCATACGCCGTGCCCTGAAATTCAGAGAAGAGTTCCGTGGACTCCATCCGGCGTTGAAGCAGCGACACATCAATCAGTTGCCACCTGACCAAAGCCATCAAACCGGACTCAAATCGGGCTTTGTCTGTTTCATCAAGGGTGCCCGCCAGCAGGGCATCAAGCACGAACCGTTCACTGGCATCCTCCTCGATCGCGTAGACTTCATTGCCTTCACGCCACCCTTCAAGGCGCGGCGCCAAATCGGCATATAACTGTTCCAGCATCGCTCTTTGATCCCTCTCGACGGCCCGGTCTTCATTCCAGTTCGCGACCTGGATACCGATGAACACACCGATCACGACGATGGCGAAGTCTAGGAAGACCGCGAACCAATTCTCGGCCTCGATATGGGCGCGGATGCGGCGGAGGATCATGGGGTGGTCTCGACATATGGCGAAGGTTGGCAGGTATCGCCCAGAAGCTCCAACACGTCGCAGGCCTTTACACGCGAATATTCGTGCCAGACGAGCGAGCTCTCATGCACGATCTGCCGTGCACCCGTTTGAACATAGAGGTCGGGAGAGCGGAGCATTGCGTCCATAGTGGACTGATAGGCTTCGGGGCGGTCGGATGCGGGGACTGCGGCAAGCTGTTCGAGGCGGAGCAAGGGACTGTCGTAGGCGGGAGGGGACCAAGCGCCCGAGAAGGCTTGGCGCTGCCGTTCGGCGGCGACGTTGTAGGCTATGAGGGCTTCCCTCAGGGCGGGTGGATGCAGCAGGTCCATGTCGCCTTGGCTCACGATCTCCTGGACAGTCGTAGCGGGCCCGTGACCGGAGCGGAAGCCGCTTATGTCCTCGATCCGGCTTCCCAAGTCGGGATCATCGGATGTAACGCGACCGGCCAGTACATCCTGTGCAAAGGCGATAGAGGCGTCGCGCCAGTGCATCGTATCGCGCAGGTGACGCAAATGTTCAGATTCGATCTCCCTGAACTCTACAAGAAGACGCGCCTTGAGTCGCTCTCCCCGGACATCGTCCGCCCGCGCCGTATTCCAGTTCGCCACCTGAATACCGATGAACACACCGATCACGACGATGGCGAAGTCTAGGAAGACCGCGAACCAATTCTCGGCCTCGACATGGACGCGGATGCGGCGGAGGATCATCGGGCTCTCTCTTCAGCGAGCAGGACCTCAATATCGTTCGCCAAAGCCAATTGTTGCGCGACAATATATTGCTGGTTGATCTGGGTCCTGATCAGTATGTTCAGAGCTTTCTTAACATCAGAGTCATTCAGGAGAAGATCGCGATCGAAACTGGCGAATCTTAGCGCGTCTCCGATATCGCTCGTTGCAGGTGCGACATCGGTGTTAAGGTCATAATCGATCAACCCGGTCACCCGATTTGCGGACCAGGTCTGCGCTTCCCTTATGGTTCGCCAACTGTCGCGAGCAACGGCTGAAAACTCGTCATACGCGAACAGAGCTTGTCGCAAATCTTCACTCCGCAAGGTTTCCAATGCACCATTGGCGACCATTTCCTTGAAAGCAGCCGGAGACCCGGCGGGCACGCGTCCGGAGGTGACACTGCTGGCGGCTGACTGAAGGATATCGTCGTCCGGAATCTCATCCGGCTCACCCCGATGAAAAGCGCGTCGGGCATCCAGTAACAGATCGATGTTTTCGACCGAATTCCGGTAGACCGCCTCCCCATCCGTGAGACGCGCGCGGATCACGTCCATCTCCAGGTCAAGCCGCTCTATATAACCGGCTTCGGCGATTTTGTCCTGCCGCGCCTCGTTCCAATTGCCCAATTGAATGCCGACAAACACCCCGATCACAACGATGCAGAAATCGATCCCGACGGCGAACCAGTTCTCCTTCTCGACATGGGCTTTGAGACGGCGGAGGATCATCAGCAACGTTCCTCGCCTAGACCGATTGCAACGATCGCGGAACATAGCAAAGCTTGCCGCGCATCAATGTGACAAAAAACTTGCGGACGGTTAGGCTCCCCAAACACTTTTGTAATAACTGAAAAAATTGCGACCCAAGATCTTTTCAATTCGGTCGATGCCATGCCCGCGCGCATACAGCATGTCGGCGAGCTTTTGAAACTGTGTAGGGCCTGAGAGATCAGGGACAAATGGCACGACGCCTATGTTTTCGCCTTTTGCCGAAATGCCAAGCGAGCGTCGACGGCGTATGGATTTTGCTGTACGCTCACGTGCGGCGTCCAGATCGTCAATGGCGGTTGTGCCTCCGTCCGTGCCGATTCCCACATGGTCTTCGCCGCAAATATTAATCGCATGCTCAATATGCGCCACGACATCCGTAGCAGAAGCGAAACCATCTTCGCGCAGAAACGGCATGAAATAGATGCCGACAACCCCACCCCGGTCCGCCACACCTTTCAACTCATCATCAGTCTTGTTGCGGGGCAGATCGGCGAGTGCGCGGCAGCCGGTATGCGTGATACATATCGGTACTTTTGATGATGTGAGCGCGTCAAGACAGGTCTGCTTGCCACTATGGCTCAAATCAATCACAACTTTGTTGGCGTTGAGTTCTGCAATCACATCATGTCCAAAGTCCGTGATCCCGCCATTCTCCGGCACCATCGATCCTGACCCGATCTGGTTTTTGATGTTGTAGGTTAGTTGAATTACCCTTACGCCCAGCCCCGCAAATATCGCGGCGCGGCTTGCGTCCTCGCCCATCATGGCCGCGTTCTGAAAGCCCTGCAGGATACCAATTTTCCCCTCTTTTTTGGCGCGCAAAATGTCGTGGCTCGACAGCACTTTCACTAGATGATCGGAGTGATTTTCAATAACACGATTAGAGTGAGCAATCGATCGTACACTAAATTCAAACGGTTCCTTGTCGCCCGCCACATACCCGATAGTATTATTTATCATCGTCGTTCCGGAAGCGAGCGCATCTTTGAGCGCGCGCGGGTCAAGATCAATCGCATCTTCGGTTTGAACCTCCAAATTGGGATTATAAATGCCTCCCAGATTGTTGAGAACTAGCGCGTCTTGAAGTTTCGGAAATATCTTTTGATCGCTGGAGTCGGCTGAAGAAGCCAAAGCAGAAGATACGCCCGGCACCCTCAGTAATGTCGCTACGCCAGTTCCGGCTGCGGCCAGTGTTACAAATGTGCGCCTATTGAGTGGGAGCATTTTTTGCATCCTCATAATCTGATCGAAGGAACACGAACCCTTTTTTCAAAGTGCGTCTCACGGTACGTAAATTCGCGATATCGTCCGCCGGGTCTGCATTTAAAAATACTAGGTCGGCTGACTTCCCAACAGCAATAGTCCCGCGTTCGTTTTCTTCGCCAATCGTTTTGGCACCAATCAGGGTTGCTGAACGAATGGCTTCGAGGGGCGTCATGCCCACTTTGTGGACGAGCGTTTCGATTTCCTTATGAAGAGCGGGATATGCGTCTTCCAGAGGGGCGCTCGCGTCCGTCCCCGTTGATATATCCACGCCCATCTCATGAGCCAAGCGAGTGAGCGCAACCGCGTATTCGGATGGACATATCGCCCGTTTTCTTTCGGCGTCAGGAATTTTGGCTTGGCGCTCTTCCAAAACCGAGTAAAGCCACACGGTTGCATCCAATATGGTTCCTCTCGCTTTCATATCGGAATATATGGTGCGAATTTTGGGGTGACGCGGATCAAGGCGGTTGTAATCAAGCTTCACGCCATGATCATAAACCTGGGGCGTATGGTGGGTTGACTCAAAAGCCAGACGGCACACATGGGAAATACTGTCCACGCCGGCGCTGACAACCTCGCTAGGACGCGCTGGAAACACCATGCTGTGCGCCCAGACTTTCATTCCCTGCTTGCGCCCTTCCGCCGCGATTCGGTGCACCTCTGGTGCCGATAAGTTTGCATATATTTTTATGCCTGTAGCGGACGTGCCTTTTGCCTGCGCCACCGCGATTGTCATATCGGTGTCGGCCGTGATAGCCTTCATCCAGGGGACGTCCCCGGCTGTTTTACCTTGCGCCGACATGGCTGGGCGGGGGTCCGTGAAAAATGAGGGTCCGGCCATCAGGGCCGAATAATAAACATTCGGACCCGGTGCGATATTTAGATCAAAGGCGCGGGATTGATTGGCTAGTACACGGGCATCTCCCGCCATGTCGCGCACGGATGTAATACCACTATACAGAAACCGCTGAATGATTTTATCACCAGCGTCTCCGCTTAGCACTGGGCGTAAATGCACATGAGTATCGATGAGTCCGGGAATAACGGTTTGACCGCCCGCATCCACAATGTCGGCCCCTGGATAAACGGTTGCGTCGAACCCATCTGAGGCGATGATTGCGGCTATTTTCCCGTCCTCAATCACGAGAGTTCGATCTGGCTGCGCGGGGCTACCGGTTCCGTCAATGATCGACACGTTATTATAAATGCTGATTTTGACATCGTTTTCAGACGACGATGGTGCATCTTGGGCATTTGCGAGCGGGCTGACCGCCAAGGCCAGAATGAAACTAAAACTACGGATCATCGCATATCTCCTCTGGGGTTTGGGCCAACCAGTCTACCCAGCCGTTCGCGAAACTCGCCAAAGTTCGTTTCAATACTCAAAATGCAGCGGAAGATCATTCTATTTGCCCCCCTCATGACTGTTGGAAACGGTTTCCCCGTCCAGCACTGCCGCCAGTTCGTCGAGTTGTTCCAAATGACGCTTCAGGAAATTCACATACCACTGATTTTTCTGATAGCCATTCACAACATCGCTCAGGAATGCCTGTTCCGGAGTCGTTTTCAGAAAGAGGCAATCCGCAGCCATTTGGTATCCCCCTGACGCAAAAACCTCGTCTAGATTCTCGCCGAAATCCGTTGCGCGTCTCCAACTGATGGCTTCTGGATATTTCTGGCTTAGCATTGGAAGATCCACACGCATGCTATCAATAACGTCGCGCAAACGATCTTCGCTCTGTTCCACGACGATCAGCGCCTGAATAAGGTCTGCCTCTGTAAGCAGGTCAATCCTGCCGCCCGCAAAGGCTTCTGTAATGCTGGGGACGGCGACGGGTGGATGGGTGATGAGATGCATGGTGGCAAATTGCCTGCAAGCCCACTCGCCAAGCGGTTCAATATCTCCGTCGCCAAAATACATATTTTCAACGCGCGCGATGGTCCGCAACCGGTCTTCACGGGCTTCGACAAATCCCGCCAATTGCCCCCTTGCGCGATCAACATCGACCGCCAGACGCTCAAGAAATGCGGCCTCCTTCGCACGATCCGCCCGTGCCTCATTCCAGTTGTTGATCTGCAAACCAATTAGCAGGCCGATCACGACGATACCGATTTCGATCAGCACGGTGATCCAGTCCTGCCGGCGGAGGGATTCTGAGAGACGGCGGAGGATCATGGCGCGTTTCCCTCGTGCGTGTGCCCGAGGACGCGATCGAGTTCCGTATGGATCATGTCAAACTGTGTCCGCAACCGGTCAACGACAAGAGCTTCATATGCGATGTAACGCTCGAGATTGATCGTTAGGTCATTCCTGAAAGCTTGTGACAAGCGCATGCCGGTCAGATCGCACTGAACCATCGAGCCATTGTCTGCAGCCGTTTCCATCCCGTCCGCATTCAGGACATAGTCCACCCTGATGAGCTCAGGGTAGGCACGGGGAAGGTTTAAGGGTGATGCATTAAACAGATCGGACGTCTTTTCGGCCCGGGCATTGATTTGGCCCATTCGACTCAAGGCCGCGCGAAGCGCATCATCGCTGATGACGTTGAACTGTCCCGATGACAGGATCTCGCTAATTGTTGGCAAGTCTGTCGGCGGAAAATTGTAGGCATGAGACAAGAACATGGCCATACATTGATCGCCTGTAAGTTCCACCTCTTGATCGCTTCCAAAAACAACACGGACGGTCGCTTCCAACTCGGACGCGCGTGTTTCGACTATTTTCGAAAAACCGCTAAGATCGTCTTGAGTCGCCATGATCTCTGCATGCAGGCGTTCCAGAAACTTATATTCAGCCTGCTTTTCGACCCGCGCCTCGTTCCAGTTATTGATCTGCAGACCAATCAGCAGGCCAATCACAACGATACCGATTTCGATCAGCACGGTGACCCAGTCCTGTCGTCTGAGGGATTTTGAGATGCGACGGAAGATCACTGCAGATAACTTTCTATGGTCGACATGAGCGCTTGATTTCTAGCGATTTCGTTATCGAGGTCGGCGAGGACGCTTTGAATGCTTGCCATGTGCCATTGCAAATCATCGCGCAAATCTGTCCGCGTTCTAAGGGTTTCAGCCGCGATGCGGGCGCGCTCAATCGGAAGGTCGATGTTACAATTTGCAGGAAGACGAACAGCTCTTAAAATGTCATCGCGCCGATCGCCGCACTCTATCCGAATTTTCTCCTGTATGTCGAATGGGATGGCACGACGCACGTTCTGCCGGTACGGGGTGTCGACATCATCGGTTCGACTGAGGTTAGATGGGTTGATGATATAATTCTGAAGGCGGCGCTGCAGGTCGACATCTTTGATATTGCGAATATTGTCCGCGCCAATCATCTCTGCGAAAACTTCAATCTCACTTGTTCCCGCCATGATCTGGCTTGCTTGATAGGCCGCGACTAAAAAGTCGACATCGGAGATCGCTTCTTGATCCTCCCACGCTCTCAAGGCTGTTTCACCATAAGCCTTTGTGGTTGCGTAATAGGCTTTGAAATCCTCGGCGTTTTCCTCAAACAATTTGTTTGCCGGGACGAGAAGTTCGAGCGTTCTGTCCGTTTCGGCACGAACTGCCCGCACTTCATTCCAATTCGCCACTTGAATACCGATGAACACACCGATCACGACGATGCAGAAGTCGATTCCGACCGCGAACCAGTTTTCCTTTTCGACATGGGCTTTGATGCGGCGGAGGATCATGGGGTGTCTCTCCAGCCGCGGGCCTCAATTTCAACCTCCAAAATGGCCTCGAGCGCTTTGACCTGTCCGAGTATTTGCTCATTCCACCGATGCAAATAGTGTGTGGTCTCGCGTGTGTTGCCGATCGCGGTAATGAATTCAGGGTCTTTACAGGCCTGCTCAAGGTCGAATCGTAGGTTCTCCCATGTTTCCCAAGGGTCGCTGTCGACGCCCTCATCGCTGTCAAAATAGTAAAAATGTCGCGCCTGATTGACGAATGGCACTGATTGCGCAGCGAAGAGTGATTCCGATCGCATCTGATTATCGGATTGTCGTGTCAGGCCATTGAGCCCCTCTTGAAGCGCGATGTTTTGCAAAATGGAAAACTGACCTGAAGCGCTCAACTGATCGATCAGTTGTCGATCAACAATGGCGAAGACATATTTTCCGAGTGAGCTCAAAGCCCGTGCAACACCGGCCTGATCGGCTGGCGAGACCTCGCAGATTTCAATGACGTCGAGCAATGAGCGTTGATCGTCAACCTGCTGAGCCAACCACTGATTGCGACCTTCGATCATTGTGCGTGAACTTTGCATATCGTCCAGCAACTGAATGACATATTGCCGTTCCATGGCCCGCTCGGCCCGTGCCTCGTTCCAATTTCCCAATTGTAGACCGATAAACACACCGATCACGACAATGGCGAAATCAACCCCAACGGCGAACCAGTTCTCGTTTTCGACATGCGCTTTGATGCGGCGCAGGATCATGGGGTTTGGCCTAGATGGGCATTGATCGCCTCGACGCTGGCATCTGATCGCGAAATCACCGTGGGGTAATTCAGCCGCGCATACTCATTCTGACTCACCCAGTAGCGGAGAGAGTTGGCCAATTCCGGATCGGCTTGCATCCGAGAGAGAGCCGTACTCAGATCAATCTCTGACAGGGCCTCGACGCAGCCAAACGTCAGAAGCTCGTTGGCCATATCCGTGATTTCGTAGCAATTCGACCAGAGTTCGGTCATGGCATCGACCGGGATATAGCCCCGAACGCGCTCGCGAAAGGGCGGAGGCGTGGCATTGACGGTGTCCCACCCGGAAATGTACGAATAAAAATCCTGAACGATCAGGCGCAGTGGCTCATGAGTCGGGATACCGCGCCGATTGGTCTCCTGATATTTTTCGCTAAAGAATCCCGTGCCCCAGACCTGGGAGGCATGAAAAAGGTCAATGATAAGGTGTTCGCAATCCGACTGACAGGGTTCATCACTCTCCAGGAAGATAAGACCATGCCGTCCGCCTTCGACCACACGATCAACAAAAGTTGCCTGCATGCGTGCCATTTCCGCATTGGCTGCGATTTCATTGCGTAACTGTTCCAGATACTGGGCTTCCTGAACATGAGACACACGGGCCTCATTCCAGTTCCCGATCTGAATACCGAGAAAGACGCCAACAACCACGATCAGGAAATCGACGAAAACCGCGAACCAGTTCTCATTCTCGACATGCGCTTTGATGCGGTGGAAAATCATGCGTGAAGCCCCTTGATAAGCCTGCGCCCGTGCAATGCAGCTTATTCGGACAATCTCTGCCATGCGGGCGGGCTGACCGCCAACCTGTTTCTTGGGTCCACGTCACGGACCTACAAAAAACCCCGCCCTGTGGAGGGCGGGGTCTGATGATGGGTGAGTGGGGCGTTGCGCCTACTCGTCGTCGTCCTTCTTATCCCAGCCGAGCTTTTCGGACAGGTTCAGGTCAAACTCGGGCATGGGGTCATTCCGTGTGGCCCCTTCGGCCAGATAGGTATCCATCCAGCGCATCAGGCGGTAGGCGTAATCCGTCCGCGCCGCGGCCCGGCGGTTGCCGTGGCCCTCGCGCGGGTAGAAGACCAGTCGCACGGGCGTATCGGTCCGCACTTTCATGGAGCGGTAGAGCTCCATGGACTGACTCGGATGGACGCGCGTGTCGCGCTCGCCATGCATGATCAGGGTCGGCGTGGTCGACTTGCCGGCATGGAAGATCGGCGAGCGCTCGATCAGGTTCATCCAGTTATCTTCCCACGGCCATTTCAGCGAGTGGACCAGATGCATCTCGTTCGGGATGTCGCTGGTGCCGAATTTGGACACCTGGTTGGAAATGCCGACAAACGGCACGGCGGCTGCGAAATGGTCGGTCTGCGCGGTCGCGCCCCACATGGAGGCGTAGCCGCCATAGGACCCGCCAGTAATGCCGACCCGGTCCTTATCCGCGATCCCGGCGGCCACCAGCGCGTCGACGGCGTCGGTCAGGTCGTTGAACTCCGCACCCGCATAATCATTCTGGTGTTCCTTGGCGAAGGCGACGCCGCGCGCGGTGGATCCGCGATAGTTCGGGTAGAAGACGGCGTAACCGTCACCCGCCCCGAACTGGCCGGGCCGCGAATAGGCGGTCAGCCAGCCATCCGAATCATGCGCTTCTGGGCCGCCATGCACGGTCATGATCAGCGGCCAGCCATTGGCGGGCTGGGTCCCCGTCGGCGTGATCAGCAGACCCTGAATCTCGCGCCCGTCGCGCGCCGTAAAGGTAAAGGTCGTCTGCGGTGCAAGATCGATGTCCGCCAGCCAGCCATTATTGTCGGTCAGCTTCTGCACCGCCCCGCCTTCGGCCTTGAAGACTTCGCTGGGGTGTTTCGGGCTGTCGGCGGTGAAGAAGAGCTTGCCGCCCTGGCCGACTTCGACATTGCGCACCACCACATCCGCCGGCGTGGCGAATATACGTTCTTCGTCGCCGCTCAGGCTGTAGGAAACGAGCGCGCTTTCCACGCCGCGGTGGGCGTTGGCCAGAATGGAATCATTGTCGAGCCATTCCACATCGGTGATATGCTGCAGCGCATCCGGCGTCAGCTGGCGGAAGCTGCCATCGCTCATATTGGCGAGCATGAGAACACCGGTCGAGGTGTCATGAATGTCGGTTCCGGCCTGAAAGGCGATGCGCTGATTATCCGGAGAAATCACAAAACTGCCAAGCTTGCCGGGTGTCGCGACCTCGGCCCGCAGACGCCCGGACGCGGCGTCCAGCACATGCAGACGTGTTTTCATCAGACTGTCATCGACCAGCGCGGTCGGGACAGCGGCCACGACCAGGCTGCGGCCGTCGGATGACAGTTCGACGCCCGTGACATGTTTGTCGGTAAACAGAGTGTCAGCTTTTGCGTCTTCCGCGTCGAGCGATACTGTCCAGAGGGCGGCCAGGGTCTGGTCCTCTTCATAGGCATAGGCATCGAACCCTTTTTTACTGAGTTTCGATTTGTCCTCGTCCTTTTCCGTCGCGACGAAGTAGAGCGTCTGACCGTTCGGGGAGATGGCGTAGTCGCCGATCCCGGTTTCGTGCTGGAAGACCTTTGTCGCTTCGCCGCCGCTCAGAGACAGAGAATAGAGCGCATTATGCTTGTCCTCGCCGCGGCGGGTCAGGAAATAGACCGTGTCGCCATCGGGGCTGAAATGCGGGCGGCTGACACTGTTTTCACCGGATGTGAACAGAACCGCTTCGGCTCCTGTGCGCTTGATGTAGAGTTGGCTCTTGGAGAAGCCGTCTTCGTCACCTGCATGCAGGTCGGGATATTTCGACACGGTAAAGGCAATCGTCTGACCGTCCGGCGCCACGGTCAGATTGCCGGCACTCTTGATCTTTGCCAGATCTTCAATTTCCATCGGTGCCGCCAGAACGGGCGCGGTGGCGAGGGCCAGAACGGAAACCAGTCCGGCAAGCATGGGGAGTGTCTTCATATCATAATCTCTGAGGTTCAGTGACAGGTGGCTATACCTTCACAGATATTACGCATGATTTCCAGAGAATGCGGATGAACATAAAGTAAAGTTGAAGTGGATGCGGGCCGTTTGTCCGCGCCCGCCTCGCGCCCGACGACCCTTGTCCTCTCACTCTTCCTTTTCCCTCTCATTCTCCCTTTTCCCTCTCGTGGATGTGAAATCTCGTGTAGAGCGCTGATCGAACCCGGGGGCTAAGGGGCGCGCAGAATCATTTTGGAACGAACGGTATGATTAAGACTTTTCTCATCAGTGCGGCTTTTATCGCCGCCCCTCTTGCGCTTTCATCAATCGCCTTTGCCGCGGAGACGTCCGGAATGACCGAAACCCAGACCTCCATGACCGAGGCTTATGCGAACGTGCTGGCGCGCAATATGACGCCGGGGCCGGATGGGGTGATGCTGTTTGATTATGCATCCGTAAAAACCAATGGTGATCACGACACGATCAAGGCCTTCATCGCCGAACAGGCGGCGCTGACACCGTCCGAAATGAGCGATGCTGAGGCTACAGCCTATTGGGCCAATCTTTATAATGCGATCACGCTGGACGTCGTTCTGGACGATTATCCGGTCAAGTCGATCCGTTCGCTCGGCTTTCTCAGCTCCGGCCCGTGGAAACGTGATGTCGTCACCGTCGAGGGCGAGGTGCTGAGCCTTGATAACATCGAGCATGACATTCTACGTGTCGATTTCGCCACGCCCTACATTCATTATATGGTCAATTGCGCCTCGATCGGTTGCCCGAACCTTCGCCCTGAATTGTGGACGGCGGACGGTATGGAAGCGGACTGGCACGACGCCGCTTCCGCCTTCATCAATGCGGACCGGGGCGTGACAATCGACGCCAAAGGCCGCATCGCGGTCTCGAAAATCTACAAATGGTTTGCCGATGATTTCGGTCAGACCGAAGACGATCTGCGCGCCCATCTGGCCCAGCATGCGACGGGCGAAAAGCGCGCAGCCCTGATATCCGGGGCCAAGTTCCAAGGTAGTCATTACAACTGGGATTTGAACCGGCCCAAACAGGGTGGCTAAGCGATAGATCATGACCGAGACAATGCACGATATGCCGCCTGCCGACGCAGTGTCAAAACCCCTCTGGAAGCGCCTGCTGCCGCTGGGCATTATCGCCGTAGCGCTCGGTCTGTTCTTCGCGCTGGGCGGACCGGACTATGTGTCGCTCGACAGTCTAAGGGATAATCGAGACGCGCTCAGTGCGCTGGTAGCGGATAATTTCGTGCTCGTCCTGCTCGGCTTCATCGCCCTTTACGCCATACTGGTCGGGATCAGCTTTCCGGGCGCGAGCTTCCTGTCCATTTTCGGCGGTTTCCTGTTCGGCGCGATCGTTGGGGGGCTGGCCGTGGTGATCGGCGCGACTCTCGGCGCGACGGCCATTTTTCTGGCGGCACGCTACGCTTTTGGCGACGCGCTATCGAAAAAGGCCGGACCCTATATGAAAAAGTTCGAAGCGGGCTTGAAAGAGAATGAACTGTCCTATCTGTTCATCCTGCGTCTCATTCCGGCCTTTCCTTTCTTTATCGTCAATATTGTTCCGGCCCTGTTCGATGTGAAAATCCGAAATTACGTGCTGACGACTTTCTTCGGCATCATCCCGGGGTCCTTCGTTTATGCCAGTGTCGGCGCTGGCGTCGGAGCCATTTTCGATACGGGGGGCGATGTTCAACTGTCGGGCCTGATGCTGCAGCCGAAAGTGATCGGCCCGATCCTCGGCCTGATCGCGCTGAGCCTCCTGCCAATTCTCTACAAGAAATTCTTCCAGAAAAAATCAGCGGGCGCGACCGCAGGCACCGAGGGCTAGATCATGTCCCAAGATTCAAAAAAGACGGTTCACGCGGTTGATCTGTGTGTCATCGGTGCGGGCTCGGCCGGTCTCTCCGTGGCTTATGGTGCCTCACATCTTGGCCGGTCCGTCGTTCTGTTCGAACGCGAAGCCATGGGCGGCGACTGCCTGAATACGGGCTGCGTCCCATCCAAGGCGCTGATCAAGGCCGCCAAGGTCGCCCATGACCGCCGACACGGCAGCGACTACGGCATTGCCCCCTCCGAACCCGAAATCGACTTCGAGGTCGTGAAGGCCCACATACAGGGCGTGATCGACCAGATCGCCCCTGTCGACTCGGTCGAACGCTATGAAGGTTTCGGCGTCACCGTCATCAAGGAAGACGCCGCCTTCACGGACGAACGCACCGTGGAATCGGAAAATCACATCGTGCGCGCCAAGCGCATCGTCGTGGCCGCCGGGTCGCGGGCCAGCATCATCCCGATCCCGGGCCTCGACACGGTCGATTATCTTACCAACGAGTCCATATTCCACGTTGACCGCTTGCCGGAACATCTCATGATCATCGGCTCGGGCCCCATCGGGCTGGAAATGGGTCAGAGCTTCCGCCGTCTGGGGTCCGATGTCACCATCATCGATATTGCCGAGCCATTGGGCCGTAGTGACGCCGATCATGCGGCGGTCCTGCTGGATCAGCTCCGGTCCGAAGGCGTCGTTTTTCGCGCGCCCGTCAAAACCAAACAGATCAGCCAGAACGCGAAAGGCCAGATCACGGTCGAATTTGAAGAGGGCGAGTCGATTACGGGCTCACACCTCCTGGTCGCCGCGGGCCGCGCGCCCAACGTCGAAGGGCTGGCGCTTGAAAAGGGCGGCGTGACCTATGACCGCCGCGGGATCGAAACCGACGCTGCGCTACGAACGTCGAACAAGCGTGTCTACGCGGCAGGCGACATCGCCGCCGGCAAGGGTGGCTTGACCCATGCGGCAGGTTTTCATGCCGGCGCGCTGATCAAGAACCTCTATTTCATGCCGCCTGGACTGGGCGGGATCTTCGCCAAGGCGACGACCGACCGCATGCCCGCCGTGATTTATACCCAGCCCGAACTGGGCACGATCGGCGCGGGGCCTGACGAGGCCGCCAAGACGCTTCACTTCGAATTCGACGAAAACGACCGCGCCATCGCCGAACGCTCCACCTTGGGCGGCGTCAAACTCTATCTCAACGGCAAGTCCAAGATCATCGGCGCTTCCGTCGTCGGCGAACAGGCGGGCGAAATGATCAACACGATCAGCCTGGCCATGGCGGGCGGGCTGAAACTGTCGCAGATCAGCGGCATGATTTCACCTTATCCAACACGGACGGAAGCCGTCAAACGTGCCGCCTCCAGCCATTTCACCGACGCCATCTTCGGACCCAAGGCCCGCGCCTTGGCCGGGTTCTGGACGAAGTTTCAGTAGGAAGACACCCAGCGACCGCAGGTTGGCCTGCGCACGACACAAAACTTTAATGTCACGCGGCGCAAGCAGCGCTATAACGGGTGAATGTCCGCGCCTGCGTCAAGACCCCTACTGGCTTACAGCTTCGCCCGTCAGCACGGGGTGATCGCCGTGCCGGGCGAGGGCGGAACGGTCACGCTGGCGCATCGGCCCTCTGCATCCAGGGACGCGCTGATTGAAGCGCGGCGCGTCGTCGGTCATCCGGTTGCGCGCGAAACGCTGACGCCCGAAGCGTTCGAACAGACGCTCTCCGGCCTTTATGCGCAAGCGGACCTGTCATCTGCGTCCGAAGACGCGCTGGGCGCGCCGCAGGATCTGTCGGCACTGGCCGATGGTCTGCCGCGCACGTCCGACTTGCTGGACAGTTCGGACGATGCGCCGATCATTCGCCTGATCAATGGCGTGCTGCAGGAAGCGATCCGCTCGCGGGCCTCCGACATTCACATCGAACCCTATGAAGAACGGCTGGCAGTACGCTTCCGCATTGACGGAACCCTGTCCGAAGCCCTGTCGCTTCCGGCCCGTCTGGCCCCGGCCCTGACCAGTCGCGTCAAGGTGATGAGCCGCCTCGACATTGCGCAGAAACGCATACCGCAGGATGGGCGCTTCTCGCTCAATCTCGGGGAGCGGGCGATCGACCTGCGCGTCTCGACCCTGCCGTCGCGGCACGGCGAACGCGTCGTGATGCGGATACTGGAAAAGGACAATCAGCGTATGGCGCTGGAAGAGCTGGGCATGGACCCGGCGGTGCAGGATACATTTGCCAATGCGCTGGCCCGTCCTAACGGGATCATTCTTGTCACCGGGCCGACGGGCTCAGGCAAGACCACATCACTTTATGCGGCGCTGTCACGGCTCAATGACGGGTCACGCAATATTCTGACGGTCGAAGACCCGGTCGAGTATGCGCTGGACGGAATCGGTCAGACTCAGGTCAACAACGCCGTCGGGATGAGTTTCGCGGCGGGGCTCCGCGCGATCCTGCGACAGGACCCGGATGTCGTCATGGTTGGCGAAATCCGCGATCCGGAAACGGCGGAAATTGCCGTGCAGGCCTCGCTGACGGGTCACCTGGTGCTGTCCACCGTCCATACCAACAGTGCGATCGCCTCCGTGGCGCGGCTGCGCGATATGGGCGTCGAGCCGTTTCTCCTGTCGTCGACCCTGACGGCACTGATTGCTCAGCGTCTGGTTCGACGCCTGTGTGATGATTGCAAGGCCCCCTATGATCCCAGCGCGGCGGAACTGGCGGAGCTGGGACTGACAGGGCGCGGCGTGACGATGTACAAGCCCGTTGGCTGTTCGCATTGTTCGGGTGTCGGCTATCGTGGTCGCTTGGGGATTTACGAGATTGTTCCAATGGACGAGACCCTGCGCGCCATGATCCATGAAGGCGCGACGGAAAGCGAGATGGCAAAACAGGCCTTCGCGGCGCGTCAGACCCTGCTGGCGGATGGGGCGGACAAGGTCTTGGCCGGACTGACCAGCAGCGACGAAGTGTTGCGCGTCTGCCGCACGGACGAGGCATAGGGTTTGGAGGCGTTCGACTATGCCGCGCTCGATGCGCAAGGGGAGCGTCGCAAAGGGACGCTGATGGCGACCTCAGCGCGGGCGGCTCGCGATCAGTTGCGGGCGCGCCGCCTGACACCAGTCCAGATCAAACCGTCGCGGTCGAAGACCGCATCCGGTGACGGCGAAGCCGATGGCGGGGGTAGCCGGATCAAATCCACTCATATCACCCGCGCGGCGCGGCAGCTCGCCATTCTGATCTCGGCGTCGACACCGGTTGAGGAAGCGCTCCGCATTACTGCGCTCCAGTTCGAAAAATCGCGCTTGCGCGCTGTGTTGCTCGACGCGCGCGCCCAGGTCATGGAAGGAGCGCGCCTGTCCGAAGCGCTGTCGCGTCATCCGAAAGTCTTCGATCCGCTCTTTTCCGCCATGGTCGCGGCGGGCGAAACCGCCGGGCAGCTCGGACCCGTTCTGGAACGCCGGGCCGACGATATGGAAGCGGCCGATACGCTGCGTCGCAAGGTGCTGGGCGCAATGGCCTATCCGATCGTGCTCCTGCTGCTGGCTCTGGTCGTGACCATCGTGCTGATGGCGCTGGTCGTTCCGAGAGTGGCCGAACAGTTCACCGTTCTGGGCGAAGAGCTGCCGCCGCTGACGCGCGCGACGATTGCCGCCTCGGACTTTCTGATGGCGCAATGGTGGCTGATCGGGCTTGTCCTGGCCGGTCTTTGGATGGGGTTCATCCTGTGGAAGCGTTCCAGTCCGGGGCGACGGCAATGGGACGCGTTCAAGCTGCGCATGCCCGTGATCGGGCGGATCATCCGCAATCTCGAGGCGGCGCGTTTCTCGCGGACGATGGCGGGGCTGATCTCGGCCGGCACGCCGGCGCTCGCATCTATGGAAACGGCGCGGCATACGCTCCGCAACACGGTCATGCACGCCGCCGTCGGCGATGCCGTCCTGCGCGTGCGCGAAGGGGCTGCCGTCAGCGCGGCGCTGAAACAGACGCAGGTTTTCCCGGCGCTGGTCGTTCAAATGGTGTTGGGGGGCGAAGCCTCTGGCAATACGGGGCCGATGTTCGCCAAGTCGGCGGATTATCTGGAAGGCGAGTTCGAAGCGGCCATGGATATTTTTCTCAGCCTTCTGCAACCTTTCATCATCATCTTTCTGGGCGGGATCGTGCTGCTGGTTGCGGCGGCGATCTTCCTGCCCATACTGCAGCTCAACACTCTCAGCTTTTAGGCGTGACCATGGCGATACACTCAAGACCGCAACGAACACCCCGCACGGGCGAAGACGGCTTCACCCTGACCGAAGTGCTGGTCACGATGGCGATCATTGGTCTGCTGGCGACGGGTGTTGTGCTGGCCGTTCTGCCGCGACTGGGCGATGCCTCCATCACCAAGGCCCGTGCAGACATCGCGTCCTACGAAACCGCGCTGGAATTTTATCGGCTCGATCACTTCCGCTATCCCTCGGAGCAGGAAGGGCTGGAAGCGCTGGTCGAAGCGCCTTCGACAGTCGATGCGGATAAATATCCCGCAGAAGGCTATATACAGCAGCTGCGCGACGATCCGTGGAACAATCCCTACATCTACCGCAATCCGGGTGAGAACGGTCCCATCGACATTCTGAGCTACGGCGCGGATGGTCAGGAAGGTGGAGAGGGCGCTGATGCCGATATTGGCAACTGGCAATAGGCTGATATCCGACCGGAACGGTGAGGGCGGTTTCAGCCTCGTCGAGCTGCTGGCGGTGCTGGCTATCTTGTCCCTGATGGTCGGGGCCGTGGTCATGAACCTGCCGCAGCCGCGCAGCGAAACAGATCGCGCATCCGAAGCCATGGCCATGCAGCTCGACAGGTTTCTGGACGACGGAGCCATCGCCGGGGAGGTTCGCGCGCTTGGGCCTTATGCGGGCGGGCTTGCTCTCTTTCGCCATGACGGCCTCAGTTGGGTTCAGACGGACGATCTGCCCTGGCCGAATGCGGCGCAGCTGCGACTGGAGCGGGGCGGAGAGCGAGTCGATATTCCCGAACTGGCGGCTCCGGGCCTGCTGTTCGAACCTTACGGTTCTGTGCCTGATTTCACCCTGATCCTGCAGGACCGCCAAGCGAGCTACGAATTGCAGTCTGACCCGCGCGGGCGGATCATCCGGATTGTCGATCGATGACGGCGCGGGACCACGGCTTTACCCTGATCGAAGTGCTGGTCAGCCTGGCGATCTTCAGCCTCGCCATTGTCGGGCTCAACCGCGCGGCGACACTGGCCGTGTCCGGCGCGTCGACCTTGCAGCTCAAGACACATGCGGGCTTTGTGGCCGACAATGCCGTCGTGCTGTCGCGCATCGGGCCGATCGCGCGCGAACTGGGGGTCGAACGAAACGCGATCGAATCCGGTGGCATCGGGTTCGATGTCACGATTGAGACGGTCGCCACCGAACTGGCTGATTTTCTTGAAATCCGGGTCCGCGTCACGCAACAGGGCTCAGACCGTGTCCTGATCGAACGGCGCGCCTTCCGCAATGAAGCCCTCTGGGTCGTGGCCATGCCCGAAGGCGAAGCTGAGGACAGGCCGTGAGCGAGGCGCGCCCCATATGCGGCGGCAGCTCCACGCAGCTTTCAGCCGGGGGTGATGCAGGCTTCACGCTTGTCGAAGTCCTCGTCTCCATGTTCATCTTTTCGCTGATCAGTGTCGGCGCGTTGATCGCGCTCTCCACCACGCTGGATGCCCGCGAGAAGGCGCAGGCGCGGATCGAGAATGTCGAGCGTCTAGCGGCGGCGCGCCGCCTGCTGGCCGACGATATCGGCGCGTCCGTGCAGCGCACCAATCGCGACGGGCTGGGCGGCTTCATCGATCCGACTCAACAGGTCGCCCAACCGGATCAGCTGATCGTGACGCGCCGGGGGCGACCTAACCCGGACGGGGCCTTTCCGCGTGGCGACCTGTTGCGGGTCGCGTGGCGTGTGGAAAACGGTCAGCTGATCCGGGCCTTCCTTCCGCATGAAAATCCCGCCTACGTCGAACCGCCTATCGACCGGGTCGTACTGATCGGTGTGGAACGAATGGAGATCATGACGATAGCCAAATCCTTTACTACGACGGAGACCGTCCCCCTCAGCGAGGCGGTCGCCGTTTTTGTCACCTTCACACACACGGACGGGACCACGACCCGTCATCTGTTCGAAATTTCCGATGTCTAGGGACGCATCCAATCGCGAGGACGGTACCGTCCTGCTCAGCACATTACTCGTGCTGGCCCTGATGAGCGCGGTGGCGTTGGGTCTGCTGGCAACGGTGCGCACGGCCATCACTCGCGCGACCTCCCTAGAGGCGCAAGCCCAGACCGATCTCTACGCGCAGGGCGCTCGTGATTTCGTCCAGTTGCAGCTGGATCAGTTCCGCTCGGTCGAGGGTTCCCAGTTGAACGCCGCGCTGGCGACAGCCGAGCCAGCCCTTCTGCCGTTCGACAATGGCAATATCGAGCTGCGCATTGCCGACGGAACGCAATGTATGCGCCTCAGCGCGCTCACTGACACAAATGGCGAAGCTCAGGATACGGAGCAGTTGATCTTCGCCGCGCTCATGACCGCTCTGGGTGTGGATGGGTCGCGCGCCGAGCGTATTGCGGCCTCAATCATGGACTGGGTCGATGCGGATTCGCAGACGCGATCTTTGGGGGCGGAAGATGGGGTCTATCTTTCGCGCTCCGACACGCAGGGTGGTCCCCACCGCACAGCCAATACGGCCCTGCAATCCGTTACGGAATTGCGGTCTATTGACGGGATGGATGAGGCTTTGTTCCAGCAGCTTCTGCCCTATCTCTGCATCGGAACGGTCGGCGCGCCGACCGTGTTCAACATTGACGGCGCACAGCTCTGGCAGGCTCCGGTGCTGGCGGCCCTGCTGGGATCCGATCCGGAGGCGTTCCAGCTGGCGACATCCCTGATCGAAGGGCGGCCATCCAGCGGCTATGGCTCGTCGGAAGCCTTGCTGGCCAGCCCGATACTGGAAGGCTTCGACACGGCGGGCACGCAGCTGGCCAGTATCGTCTTTGCCCCGCAACGCATCACGGCAGAGACGTTGATCCGCTATTCGGGTGTCGAGACGGCGCAGTTTCTGGCCTATGAAGGGGTGGACACGGGGCGTCCGACGCTCACATATCGCAGTGACGGATGGGACGAATTTCCGTCACTGGCCCTAGCGCGTCTGGATAATCAGGCGGGCTTGAACGAAGAGGATGCAGAACGGTGATCGACAGTTTCATCATCCTGCCGGACCATGCCGGGGGCGATGCGCTTCTGGCCCGTCGCAGTCGTGACGGGATCGTCACCACACGCGGTGATGTCGTGACGCTGACCCCGCTGCTCGGGCCGCCTTATGCCGTCATTATGCCGGGCCAGTCTGTTCGTGCCTTTCTGACGGATGTGCCGGAGCGGATCAAAGGCGCTGAGCGCATCAATGTCGCCCGGTTCGCCCATGAAGATCAACTGGCGACCGATCCGGACGCGTTGCATATCGTCGTCGGGCCCGGGGACCCGGCCCTCACCCTGATGGTCGCCCGGTCCGATATGGACAGCGTACTGCAGGCGCTCGACCCGAACAGGATGTTGGCGGATTTCGACGCGCTGGCCGGTCTGGCTGGTGAGGATATCGGTCTGCTGGACCGGGTCGTCACGCCGGGGCCGCAGGGTATGAGTGTCGACCGCGCCTGGGTGGACGGGTCCGTCACGCAGCTGGATGACGACACCATCGCACGCGCTATTTTCGACCGCTTGGATGGTGATGGCTATGTCGATCTGCGCAGTGGCGCCTATCGCCGCCGCGCGAACATTCAGGCCGGACCTTGGGCGCGGATTGCCGCCGTCGCGCTGCTCTGCTGCGTATTGGGCCTCGGATTATCCTGGGCCGATAGCCGTGCCAAGCTGCAGCAGGCGGACGCGCTGCGCGATCAGGCGAAGGCCCTCTATACGCAACGGACGGGACAGCCCGCCCCGGATAATCTGTCACGACTGGCGCGCCTCTCGACCACGGCAGAGGCGGATGCGGCGAACTTCCTGGCCCTGTCGGACAGTCTTTTCGCCGCCCTGTCGCGCCACCCTGATATCATGGTCGAACGCCTGTCCTTCGAAGCGCGCGAAAACAGCCTGCGTTTGCGACTCATCTATCCGGGTTTCGAAGCGGCAGGGGCGCTCGAACGCACAGTCGCCGAATCCGGTGCAGTTTTCGTGACGGGCGGTGTCCGCGAACAGGGAGGGCGTTTCATCGGCGATGCCTCTCTGGCGCTGGGTGAAGCGTCATGATCGCCTCGATCCGAAACTGGTGGGACGGGCGTGAGCCTCGTGAACGGCTACTGCTGAGCGTTCTGGCCGGACTGGTCGGCCTGTTCGTCCTGATTTTCCTGCTTGTTCTGCCAATTCAGTCCGCCCGCGCTGACGCGCAAATCGCGCTGGACCGGGCCAAGCAGGAGCTGGCCCTGGTCAGTCGGGTCACGCCGTCACAGGGTCCTGCGACGCCCGGCGCGCAAATTCCCTTCGACCGGACGGTCCTGATCAGCACGGCGCAATCGCGCAGCATCAAGCTGACGCGCGTCCAGCCCGCCGATGACGGGGCGTTCGCGGTCTGGATCGACGATGCCCAGACGGACAATCTGTTCGGCCTGTTCGACGATTTGCTGGGCGATTACGCAGCGACGCTGGACCGCGCCGTCATCAGCGCGGACGCCAATGGGCGTCTCAGCGCGCAATTCACGGTGAGATAGCGATTTCGGGTGTAGGTCGTGCCGGGCACGCCCAGCCAAGCCTCGTCGGGCAGTGTCGCGTCAGGCGTATTTTTCGCCCAGATAGACGCGCCGGACATCCTTATTGGCCCGGATCTCTTCCGGGGTTCCTTCGAACAGGGCTTCGCCCTGAAACAGGATCGAGGCGCGATCGACAATGTCGAGCGTTTCGCGCACGCGGTGATCCGTAATCAGAATGCCGATGCCGCGCTGTTTCAGATAAAGTACAAGCTCGGAAATATCGGCAATCGCGATCGGGTCGATGCCGGTAAACGGCTCGTCCAGCAGAATGAAGGACGGGCGAGAAGCCAGCGCCCGCGCGATCTCGACGCGTCGACGTTCCCCGCCGGACAGGGCCAGAGCGGGCGATTTTCGGATATGACCGATATTCAGCTCGTCCAGCAGGGCATCGACATTGTCGTCCCATTTGCTGCGGTCCTTTTCCGTCAGTTGCACGACGGCCTTGATGTTTTCCTCGACCGACAGGCCCCGGAAAATGCTCTGTTCCTGCGGCAGATAGCCGACGCCGAGGCGCGCGCGCTGATACATGGGCAGCTTGGTGATGTCCTGACCATCCAGCGAGATCGATCCGCGATCCGCCTCGATCAGTCCCATGATCATATAGAAACTGGTCGTCTTGCCGGCACCGTTCGGCCCCATCAGGGCGACGACTTCGCCGCGCTGCACGGTCAGAGTGATGTCCTTGACGACGACGCGTCCGCGATAGGCTTTGCCGATATTATTGGCCGCCAGCCCGGTCGCAGGCGGGGTTATGACGGTCGAAGCAGGCGCAGAGCCGCCCTGCGACAGGGGTGCGTCCACGGTCGGGCTGTCAAGCGAATCCGCCATGATCAGGAGCCTGCATCCGTGACGGCTTGTGTGTTCTTGATCAGGATCGCGACCCGACCGTCCGATCCGCATTTGCGGCCTTGGCAATCGGAAATGACACGGGCCCGCTCGGTCGCCAGATCATAGATCAGCTTGGTTCCGCGAACCACACTGTCGTCCTGAACCAGAATGACGTCACCCGTCACTTCGAACGTATCGGTCGCGGCGGTGTAGATGCCGCGATTGCCGCGCACTTCCTGCTCGGGCGTGATATAGTAGAAATTACCGGTCGCAACGATGCGCTCAATGTCACCCGCCACTGTGCCGACAGCCGGGCCCGTCGCGCCATTGGCGGCTGCTTTGGAATAGATCACCATTTCATCGGCCAGGATCCGGACATCGTCCTGTCGGGCATCAACCTGCCCGGTCAGGGTGGTGACACCCTTCACGGATACGGCATCGTCGGCATAGAGCTGAATATTGCCGCCCGACGCGCCTGCAAACTGGGCCTGGGCCGAACTGGCCAGGAACAGGGCGAGAAGGACAATGGCCGGGAAGACTGCCAGAGGGGCTGAAATGAAACGCATGTCAGGTCCTGTTTCGTAAACGACTATTGTTCGATGGTCAGAGCGACCCGGTCGCCGCTCTGGCACCCCCGGCCCTGGCACTGGCCGGAAAAGCGAATGGTTTCGGTGACTGTGTCATAGACCAGGCGGTCGGTCGAGACTGCATTGCCACCGGGCTGGACAACGGTCACATTCCCCGTGACCGTGACCTGTGTAATATCGCGCTCATACACGCCGACATCCCCGCGCACATCATTATCCTCGGTGACATAGCGGAAATTTCCGGTTCCGGTAATTTCGCGGATCGCGCCGAGCCGGACCGAGCCGACGGAATTCGGTTCGGCGGCATCGCGCAGGATCGTCATTTCGTCCGAATAGATGGTCGAACCTTCCTGAATGACGACGACGTCGCCCCCAAGATCGGTCGTGCCGCCATAATAGGTGGCTTGTCGTGCCGTCACATCGATCGGGCCGTCCCCGTCAAAGCCGAACAGGCGCCCGGAGGTCGCAGTCTCGCTGGCTTGTGTGCCGCGCATCAGTTCGGTGGCCGACGTGTTGCGATTGATGACGCCCGTCATGCCGTCCTTGAAGATGAAGGTGCGGTAATTGTCGACAATTTCGTAAGTCTGTCCGGTCACAGTGCCGAAATTCCCGGTGCAGCGGATCGGTTCGTCGCCGACAATCCGCTTTTCGCGGGCAAAAATCCGCGCATGCGTCGTCAGGCAGCGATAACCGTCATCGGTTTCCAGTACGACATTTTGTGGTTCTCCATCGGTCCGGTCCGGATTGGTCCGCAGATTGAGGATCTTGTTCACATCGTCATAGGTGCCGGTATCGGCTTCCACGAAGGAGCTTTCCGAGCCTTCGGCCCGGATGAATTCCAAGACGGGCAGGTTCAGCGCGACTTCGTTGCGGTTTTCGAGCTGACGCGTGGCCGATTCCGATGTCAGGTAGAATGGCAGTCCGTCGCCCGTGCGACCACTATAGCGCGGATTGATCATGCGAACCGACGTGTCCGGGTCATCGGCAATCACGACGTCCGAACTCTGCGTCGCAAAATAGAAGGCCAACAGCCCCATCAGCGCGATCGAGGCGGCGATCAGAGCCTGACGCAAAAAGGCGATGCGTTGCGTGTGCTTGCGGGCGGCCTCCAGCGTCAGCGTCCGCTTGGGCTCCCACAGGCCCAGCGCATCGCTCGCCGCATGTGACCGCGCGGGCAGAGGGGATTGTAAAGACAAATCGACCATGTCGCGCCCGCCTATAGGGAAGTCGGCCCGCCTTGGGTAGTGGCACTATGCGTCAATGAGGGGTTTGTAAGGGTGAAAATCGACATGGCGCGTCAAGGGGTGGCACTGGCCGGACTGCGGATCAGATCCGGCGGCGTCCAGTCGCCGGACAGGATCGGGGCCTGCGGGAGATAGGTCCGGAAGATCAGCGCGAAATCTCCGTCCGGTGTCGGCAGCCAGTTGGCGTCACTGGCAGGCCGATCCGGGCTGAGCTGCAAGGGCAGCTGTCCGTCATCATCCAGAACAAGGCCCGGCGTGGCGCTGTTCACCGCATGACGGTTGATCGGATTGTCGATGAAGAAGCGCCGCCCATCGGCCTCGACCGCATAGACGCTGAGCGACCAGAAGCCATCGACGGGAATCGCGTCGGGTTGCAGGGTCATGACATAATCATTCATCCCGCTCAGGCGGCGGCCCTGCGCGTCCGTGTTCGACGAAAAATAGGACGCATCCTCCACCTGCATTGCGCCGAAACCGATCAGGCTGACGGCGGCCCGCGTCGCGTCATCCGTGTCGTAGCGGCTCAGATTGTCTGGTGCCGGACGCCATCCGCTGGCCTCCGAGCGGGCCAGCAGCGCTGCCTCCAGCGCGTCCGGCATGCGGTCGAAGGCCGCGCGCCATTTCAGCTGCGTCGCCGGGCCGAGCGTGTCCCACACATCCCTTTGGCCCGGGCGCAGGCCAATGTCGGAGAAGGCGGCGGCCCGCTGCGTATGCACATGATCGGGGGATCGTCCCAGCAGGGTGTTGACGAGGTCGAGCGCGTTCCGCGCGCTGGCGTCCGGATCGGGTGTCACGGGGAAGGGGGACAAGGGCGCAGGGTCGACCGGTTTGACCCCAATACGGGACTGAACCGCGCGGGCATCTTCCAGATCGCCCGGCCCGGCGACGAAAACGCGGGCCAGCAGCCAGGCATCCGCGCCGGGCGCGCGGATCGGCGTGATGCCGGGCGGCGTATCGCCCGTCCAGTCCGGTCCGACGATCCAGTACCGACCCGTCATGTCAGTGGTCTTCTCAGCGTCCCCATCAGCCTTCCGGCCCGTACCGACCGTGGCGATCACGTCGGAGAAAATATCCATCAGCATGACCGACACATAGCGCTCGCCCGCCTCCGGCACGATCAGTTTGACCGGCCCGCCCGACAGGTCGAGTACGGCGGACCCATAGATCGTGTCTGCGTTGGGAGCGGTCACGCTGCGGGAGCGATGATCGGCCAGATCGCGCAGATAAGCCATCTCGTTCAGCCCGACCCCGGCGGCCCTATTGCGTTGCATGACCCGGTCCATATTCAGCGCATATTGATAGGGACCGTAGGCATAGAGGGCGGCTGCGCGAAACCGGTCGCGGTCCGTCCCGCCAGCACAGGCCGTCATGCATAGCGCACAGACAAACACGACCCATCCGCGTATCTGGTTGTTCAATCCCTGCATCGGCGTCCCCTCATCAAGTCATCTTATCAACATGCGGAGTCAGAATCCGCTTTTATTCTGTTCACTTTATGTTCTAAGACACGTCGCGCATCAGCGCAGGCCGCATCACCGGAATTGGGCCCGGCGATGGTCAAGGCAGGACGATCAAGGACGACACTCCGTGCGCAAGCCCGAAACGATTGAACATCTCTATCTGGATTTCGACAGCTTCTTTGCGAGCTGCGAACAGCAGCGCCGCCCGGAACTGCGCGGGCGACCCGTCGGTATTACGCCTAGCTCCGATGCAGACGGAATGGGGGCGGGCGGCGTCATTGCGGCGTCGCGCGAAGCGAAGAAGGCCGGCATGCGTAGCGTGCTGAGCCAGCGCGATGCGCTGGAAATCTGCCCGGATATGATCTTCGTGGCGCAGGACCCGTGGTTTTATCGCAAGATGCATCACAATGCGCAGGCCGCGATCAAGCAGGTCCTGCCGATCCACAAGGTCATGTCCATCGACGAACTGTCCTGCCGTCTCGGGCCGGATCATATTCGCGATCCGCTCGGTACGGCGGCGCGGATCAAGACGGCTCTGGCCGAAGGGATCGGGGCGAGCGTGACGGCCTCGATCGGTTTTGGTCCGAATGCTCATATCGCCAAGATCGCCTGCAAGGAGGACAAGCCTGATGGCGCGACTGTCTGGCGGCCCGAGGACCTGCCCGGTGCGATGACGCATATTCCGCTTGGTGGCCTGCCCGGGATCGGCTCCGGCATGCTGACCCGCCTGGAGATCGCAGGCATTCACGACATGAATGATCTGCTGGCGACCTCGCCGAAACAATTGCGCCGGATCTGGGGCAATGTGGCCGGGGAACGCTTCTGGCAGGCCATGCAGGGTTACGAAGTCATCACATCGAAAACCCAGCGGTCCATGATCGGCCATGGCCGTGTCCTGCCGGCGGCATGGCGCGGTCTGGACGAACCTTATGGCTGCGCGCGTATGCTGCTGACCAAGGCGGCGCGGCGCCTGCGCCGGGAACGCTTCCGGGCCAACAGCCTCTATGTCAGCCTGAAGATCCGGCGCCGACCGGGTGATCGGGATCCGATGCGCTGGGCCGACACGATCGACCTGCACGGCGCCCATGACGACCGGACCTGCCTCAAGGCGCTGGACGGGATCTGGCAGCGGCTGGCGCAACGCACAGCTAAACTGCCCTTCGTCAATATCGCCCATATCATGGTCAGCTTTTCCGGGCTCGAATCGGATGAGGGGCGGCAGCTGGACCTGCTGGTTGCGCAAGACCCGGACCGGGAACGGTGGGAGCAGGTGACTCGGATCATCGATCAGGTCAATCTGGCGGCCAACAAGTCCCTCCTGACGCTGGGTCCGTGGACGCCGCCACCCGGCGGAAACGCGGGCGGCAAGATCGCCTTTACCCGCGTGCCGGAGGCCGAAGACTTCTGGGAGGATGCGCGATGAGCTGGAAGACGCGCCTGCAACTGTCCGATCTCGGTCCGCCCGAACGGATCGAAATGATCTGCAATGGCTGCGGCCACGTGACCAAGATCCATCCGGGCGATCCGATCATTGCGCGCTATGGCCAACTCTATCTCGACGAACTGGAACGCCGCGCCCGGTGTCGCCGCTCCGCGCTCAAAGGCCAGGCGGGGGGCTGCGACGCCACCATGGAGCTTCTGCTCTGCAGCAATGAGGAGACCCACGCCTTCCAGGCCGGGATTGCGTAACCGCTGCGATGGTTGGACAGTGTGAGACGAGGGTCGGCCTGAGCGGACAGGATGGGACAAACCAATCCCCGCTTGTAGCGTCAAAGACGGGCGTTGTTTCAACGCCTTGTCTCAAATTGCACCAATCCGGTCCCAGCCTGCCATTTTTCGTGCTTTCTTAGCCTCACCCGCTTCGGACACGAGAGAGTGTATGGCTCTTGGTATGAGCGGGGGTTTGGCAGGCTGGGTCGTGCGCGAGTTCATACGGCGCGCACCGCTCCATCCGGCAAAGCGATCGATGATGAGGCTGAAGCGAGATACGAGTGGGATAATGGCAGGCTTTACACCCCTGCTTCCATGCGCCCTTCAGTCAAGAGCGGGCCGGTGGGCCGGGGCCGAAAGTCCCGCACCCGTCTATCCCCGTCCGTGGTGAGCCTATTGCAGGCCCGCGGAATCACGGCGCTTCGGGTCCGGGTGTGTCTGTCAGGCGTGCGGACCTTGTCTGCTGTAAATGGTTTTGTTTCCTACTCCCCATCAGCGGGGAAGGTCCGCGCTCGTGTCGTTCACGCGAGAGATACGGATAATGGCCGCGGCCCAGATGCCCGGTGGGACGTGGGCGCGTGAGTCAGCAGTGATGGACGGGAGCGGCCTAGTCGCGGCGCATGCGATGGCTGAAAATATCGATTTCGTCCCAGCCCATCAGGTCGAGGCGGCAGCGTGTGTTGAGGAAATCGAAGCAGCTCTGCGCGACATCCAATCGACCTTCGCGCACCAGCCGGGCCGTCAGGATTGTCCGCAGCTGGTGCAGATAGAGCACGTCGGACGCCGCATAATCGAGTTGCGCCTGTGTCAGCTCGTCAGCAGCCCAGTCGCTGCTCTGCTGCTGCTTGGACAGATCGACTCCCAGCAATTCGCGCGTCAGATCCTTCAGACCATGCCGGTCCGTATAGGTGCGAACCAGGCCCGAGGCGATCTTGGTGCAGAAGATATTGTGCGTGTCGACGCCCAGATCACGCTGCATGATGGCGACGTCGAAGCGACCGAAATGAAAGATCTTGGTGATGTCTTCATTCTGCAGCAGCGCGATCAGATTGGGCGCGTCATAGGCGTCGCGGTCCATCTGAACGATATGGGCATTTCCATCGCCTGCCGAGAGTTGAACGAGGCAGAGCTTGTCACGAATAAGGGACAGGCCTTGCGTTTCCGTGTCGATGGCGACGGCGCGGCCAAAATCGATATCGTCGGGCAGGTCGTGTTTGTGCAGATAGGTCGTCATCCACGCGGCCTAAAGGCTCGGGCGTCTGACAACAATGCCCGATTTTCGGCGGCATGCAGATTTCGCACATGCTAGGACTGCGATCATGCAAGCTCTGACCGACCGCCAGCTCTATGATGCCTTCCTGTCGCGGACGCCGCTGCCGGCCCCGCTGGCCGACGCGATGATTGGGGTGAAGACGACCGGCATTTTCTGCCGCCCAGGATGTCCGGCGCGCGCGCCGAAGTTCGAGAATTGCGAATTTTTCGCCCGTCCGGATGCGGCGCTCCGCGCTGGTTATCGCGCTTGCAAACGCTGTCATCCCATGGGGGATGAGGCAATGCTGATGCGGCGGATCATCGAACTGGTCGAAGCCCAGGAAGAGGGCGGCGTGACGGAGGCGGCCTTGCGTCAGGCCGGGATCGATCCCAGCACGGCGCGCCGTCAGTTCAAGGGCCGGCTGGGAATGAGTGTGGCGGACTATGCCCGGTTGCGCCGCCTGGGGCGCGCAGCACAGGCGATCGCCCGGGGCGAGAGCGTAATCGAGGCGCAGCTGGATGCCGGGTTCGAGAGCGCGTCCGGCTTCCGGGCGGCCTTTGCGAAAACCTTTGGATCGGCACCGACGAAAGGGCAGGCGGATCCGCTGTTCGTCGACTGGCTCGACACGCCGCCAGAGCGGGGCGGAGGGCGTATGATCGTCGTCACGGATGCGCGAGCGCTCTACCTCATCGAATTTACGGACCGGGTGAAACTGCCGCGTCAGTTCGAACGGCTGCGCCGCATTCACGGTCGACCGATCGTGCCGGGGCGCACGGATATGACGGACAGGGTCGCGCAGCAAATGGCGGACTATTTCGCGGGTCGGCGCACGGAATTTTCCGTTCCCATCGAAACCGCCGGAACGGATTTCCAATCCGGCGTCTGGGCCGCCTTACAGACCATTCCATACGGTGAAACGTGGAGCTATGCCGATCTGGCAGCGCGCATCGGTAATGACAAGGCGGTCCGGGCCGTGGCGTCTGCCAATGGGGCCAATGGTCTGGCGATCGTCATTCCCTGTCACCGCGTCATCGGCTCTGACGGCGGACTGGGCGGCTATGCCGGCGGGCTCGACCGGAAAGAGAAGCTGCTCGCACTGGAGCGGGCCCACAGGCCGGGCTGACCCTAGTCTGTCTTGAAGCCGACCCGCGCGTGGGAGCCGTCACAGAAGGGTTTGTTCTGCGACGCGCCGCAACGGCAGAGGCGGCAGGTCTGGGTGCGTTCGATCCCGCGCCCGGTTCCAGCCAGAATTTCCACCGGACCCGATACCATGAGGGGTCCGTCCATTTGCGGATTGATCCGCAGGGGGCCGCCGCGTTCTTCCATCATGGTCATGTCGCGAGTCTCCGGTTCGCCGGATGCGATGAACGGGTCCTGATCATCCTTGTCGCCCTTGTGGCTGCCGTCACAATAAGGTTTTTTCGCGCTCAGCCCGCAGCGGCACAGCACTCGCCGCGTCCCGTCGGCCTTGCCGTCCAGAATGATTTCGGCATGAACAGCATAGGGTCCGTTCTCATAGATGCGCGCCGTATTGACCTGCGGCGGATGTTCGTCGAGCCCGTCATCCTTGCGCACGATCTGAATCGCGCCGGACGGGCATTGCTTGGCAATATGCAGTAGGTGATCCGGGTCCGACCTGTCGGGGTAGAGCCAGTCGCCCTCGACATTGGCCACGAACGTATCCGGTGCCCCCGTGACGCAGTAGCGTGCATGGATGCAGCGCTTGCCGTCGAAATAGAGCGTGACGTCCTTGCCCTCGACGCGCTCGGCGTCGTCACTGACGATGGCGTCCATATCGGTCTTTCGGGTCGTTTGGTTCATGCGTCACACTCCGTGTCGGGATCGGAACAGATGATGTCAACATGGCGCGAAAAGGTCGCGGCGACCCCTTCCAGCATGTCGAGCGAACGGTCGACTTTGGGATGAAGCCCGCGCAGATTGGGACCTTCATCAGTCAATTCGGTGAAGCGGCAATTCAGGACCTGCCACTCTGTTCCGATGGGCAGGGGGCTCATCCCGCGGACCATTGCGAAGGTCATGCCCGCATTGCAGTCCGCGCCGTCATGACAGGGATAGGTCGTCAACGCTTCGGCCGCCGGTGTCATCGCGTACATCAGATCAGTGGCGGCATTGATCAGCACCTGTTTTTCGTAAGCTTCACCCGGCCGGCCAAAAGCCTGACTGAGCAGGCGCAATTGCTGGATATAGAGCGCATTGGCATAGTCGAGCACGCGGGCGCCGATATCATGCGTGATCCAGACCTTGCCATCAGGTGTGGGTGGTCTGCGCATAACGGGATTGTTGGCCACGGGGCGGGCAGGGACGAAATCCGGATCCGCTTCCAGAAGTTCTTGCCACTCCATGCGGATTTTGCAGAACCGGTCGAAATGGCTGTTGTCCGAATGGGCGTCGGCCCCTTCGCCCTGTTCCTTGATCGTGTTCACCGCCTCGCGGGCGTGATCCAGATGACAGATTGTCATCAGCCCCGGCAGTGGGCTGATCTCCGGTCCGATCTGCCGACTCCGGTCACCGACGAAAAGGTGGCCTTCGCCATAGCGCACCTGCAATGATTCAAAACTGCGGATGATCGTGTCATAAAGCTCGCCGACCGTTTCGTAATCATAGGTGACCGGCATGAGCTTCGTCTGCTGCAGGGGGCCGCGCTGATAATCCCGGGCCTTGCCGAAGCTTTCACCATCGGGTTCGTTACTGTCGAGCGGGCGTTCCAGAAAGATGAAATGCTGCAGCGTGTCCTGCGTGAACGGGGCAAGGCGGACGCACATGGCAGCAGGCAAGGGACCGGGCGCGATCGGAAAATTGAGACGGTTGAAATGTGCCGGACCGCCGATTGCGACGGACAGGTTGGCGACAATGGCCAGATGCCCCATTTCCTCGACCGCAACCCGGATGATCGACCGTCGCCAGCGTCGGACCGCCGCGCGCTGCGTATCTGTCAGACCGTCAGCCTCGTCCGTCTTCAGGCTGAACGCCGCGTAAAGATAGGTACACATCAGCGTGTGTTCGACTTCGGCAGCTTCGCCCAGCATGCCGATCAGCTGTTCGCGCGAGGTGATGTGGTCGGACCCCATCAAAGGCGTCCGTTCGATAATGTCGACGGTTTCTCTGCTTGCCTCTCCAGTTGCCTTTCTGGTCGCCTCTGGGGCCATCTCATCCATTGCGGGTCCTTGGTCCAATCTGATGCCAGCTTCGCTTATAGCACGGCCAGCCCGATTGCGGCATTTTAAAAATGTGATCGCAAGGAAAGCGCTTCCCTGCCGGGACCTTTCCGGGCATGGCGAAGCGTGACTTCCCCCACGCATAGTGAACCCGGCCATCCGGCCCCGGATGCGACTCTGGATTCAGCCCTGGATCCGGCATCGGTCCCTGCGGTGGGCGTCAAACCGTCCGGTGCCAAGATCGACCTGACCCAAGGATCGATCCAGGGGCACATTTTGCGCATGCTCGGCCCGTTCTCGCTCGCCGTTATCGCTCTGATCAGCACGGGTCTGGTCGATAGCTTCTTCCTCGGCAATCTGGGCGGGGAGACGAATCCGCAAGCCGGGACGATCGCGCTGGCCGCACTGGGCATCGCCTTTCCGCTCACTTTCATCGGCAATAGCGCAAATATCGGGCTGGGGGCCGGAACGATGAGTGCGATCAGTCGCGCGCTCGGCGAAGGCGAGGTCGAGAGGGCGCGTCGTCACGGTGCGGCGGCGATCCTGTTCGCGCTGGTCGTCATGGCGGGTCTGGTCACGCTGATGATCCTGACCATGCCGAGTGTGACCCGGCTGATGGGCGCGAGCGGCGAAGTCCGGAGCCAGGCCCTGTCCTATCTGGCCATCTCTTTGCCCGGGCTGGTCATCGTGTCGATTGCGTCCATGTGCAACAATACGCTGCGTGCCCACGGCGAAGCGTTGCTGCCGTCTTCGATCATGATCCTGGGGGCCATTCTCAATATGGTGATCGATCCGTTCCTCATTTTCGGTCTGGGCCCGTTTCCGCGCATGGAAGTGGCAGGGGCAGCGCTTGCGACCGTCATCGGCAATACGGTTGCCGCCATTTACGGGCTCTATCTGGTCCGGTTCGTACGCCGGGCGATCGATTTCAAAGGCATCCGTCTGGCGACCTTACGGCATGCCTGGGCCACGATCGCCTCTGTCGGTGTTCCGGCCATGGGCACCAATATCATCGTTCCAGTTGGGACGTTCTTTGCCACGGTCGCCGTGACGCGCATGACGTCGGAAGTCGGTCTGGCGGCATTCAGCCTGGCCTCACGCCTAGAGCTGCTCAGCGTCGGCCTGCTTTATGCCTTGTCCGCCTGTATCGGGTCCGTGACCGGGCAGAATGGCGGGGCCGGACGGACAGACCGGGTCGAGGAGGCGTTCCGCGTGTCCTACCGCATCTGCATCATCTGGAGTACATTGATGGCGGTCGTGCTCGCCCTGATCGCCAAGCCGATGCTCGGTCTCTTCTCCAACGACCCGGCCCTGATCGAAATGGCCGTGCCGTATTTCTATATCGTGCCGATCACTATTTTCGCTTATGGCTTTGTGTTCGTGACCGCGGCGGGCTTCAATGCACTGGGCCGTCCGAAATACGGCTTCATCTTCACCTTCATCCGGTCACTCATTCTCTATGCGCCCCTGGTTGCCCTCGGCGCCTGGCAGGGTGGGCTGTTCGGGGCCTTTATCGGGATCGCCGTATCCAATTTCCTGTCAGGCCTAATCGCGCGCTACTGGGCGCTCAACCGCGCCCCGATGACCGCCCGCAAAAGCTGATCCACAGCGTTGACGCGCCGCATATCCGTGTCATATGCGCCCCGCGCTACGACCGTGCGGGTGTGGTGGAATTGGTAGACACGCCAGATTTAGGTTCTGGTGCTCATTGAGCGTGGAGGTTCAAGTCCTCTCACCCGCACCATCACCCTATATCACCGGTCTGAATGTGTGCGCCTTCAATCCAGGACGGATTTGACGGCCGGTCCGTAGGGTGAGTCCTCGAGCATGGCGCGTTGCACTTGAGCTGAAACGGTGTTGATCGCCTCTTGCGGGCGGGCGACCGGATGCAGCGCGATCCGAAGCGGTCTGGACCCTGCGGGCTGTGCGATGGTTTTCGCAATGGCTCGTGGAATATCCATGGGATCGGTGTTTCCGCCGCCATTATTTTGGGTGCCCATGCCTGCGGTCATGCGCGGGTAAGCCTGCAACACATCGTCGCTCAGGCGGGATTTGAGGGCCTTTGAGGGGTCCACCTGTTTGGCCCAGATCTCCGTCGGATAGCCGCCAGGCTGAATGATGGTGACCTCGATGCCGTGTGAGGCGACTTCATAAGCCAGTTGTTCGCTCAGGGCTTCAAGCGCGAATTTGGTCGGCGAATACTGCCCGATGCCGGGTATAATCACGCGTCCCAGCTGTGACGTCACATTGAAAATCAGGCCGTGTCCCTGTGTGCGCATGGCTGGCAGGGCTGCCCGGATCATGCGTTGTGCACCATAGACATTCGTATCGAAGAGCAGATGGGTCGCGATCATGTCTTGCGCCTCGATCGGTCCGGACAGAGCCATGCCCGCATTGTTGATCAGAACATCCAGCGTACCGCCTGTTGCGTCGAGAGCCGCTGCGACGCCAGCCGTAACCTGATGCTGTTTGGTAATGTCGATTTCGAGAACGCTGATGTCGAGGTTTTCGCGGGCGGCGAGCGTTTCCAGCTCCGTCGCTTCGGGTCTGGGCAGGTTGCGCATGGTGGCGAAGACCTTGGCGCCAAGTCGGGCATAATGCTCCGCGCCAAGGCGTCCGAAACCGGAAGAGCACCCCGTTATCAGGATCGAAACACCGCTCAGATCAATCGGCTCTAGCGCAGGGCTGTCGTCGGTTTTGGCCGCACTGGCGACTGCATAGCTTGCGGCGAGCACACCCGCACCGAGCATGAGGTGGCGGCGATTCATTCCGGCAGTGTGTAGCATGGCATGTCTCCGGGGGTGTGCGTGATTGGGGTAACATTGACCGCTGGCCGTCTCAGATCAAGGTGAGCCAGGTTCGTCTGTCGAAAACGTGAAGCCGTCCCTGTTTCGCAGGGCCGGCATCTTAGCGTGACCGACGGCGGCGATGCCAGCTCTGCCATTTCAGGAACAGGCGATAGGCAATGAGTGTGAGCTGTCGAATGCCGTGGACTTCGAACAGGAAAGCGACGTGACGAAAACCCGGCAGGACCTGCCAGATTCTGGCAAAGGCCTCTACGCCAATATGCCACTCCGTATCCGTGCCGTGGTCGTCCTTCGGTGCAGCGATGTCACGCACGTGAAACCGCCCCAACAGGTCAGCGCGTGTTTTCTGTGCCGGTAGCGCTTCGTCCCGCAGCGTCTCAATATCCGTCCATCGCACACGATGGTCCTGATCCATTCGCGAATAGAACCGGACTTCCCAGCGACAGACAGGGCAATCCCCGTCATAAAAGACTTCAATGTCGTGCAAGGCCGTCACCGTGATGAAATAGTGACGAACGCGCGATAGCGTAAGCCTTCAAGTCCAAACGGCGCACATTTCACGCGCCTGTCATTGAAACGCATCTCTTGGACGCTTTCCTTTTCCGAAAACGATCTTGCTAACCGGGGGGCAGCTCTCCTATCGGATGACGGGGCTCAGCCATGCTGGGCCGCATACCGGAATAGCGAGACAGGACGGGCGATCATGACGACATTCAAGAGCGGGCATATCTCGAAATTACTGACATCGACGGCGGTCTCGGTCTTCGCCCTGTCGACGATCGGCGCTGCGGCTTTGGCCCAGGACGTCGTAATCGTTCAGCCCGGCGCGCCGGGCCAGCCCTCCAAAGCCCTGAATGCGGACGAAGCGGCGACGATTGCCGATACGCGTTATTCCCGTGACGATGTCCGTTTCATGCAGGACATGATCCCGCATCATCAGCAAGCCGTCGAGATGGCGGCGCTGGTGGGTGCGCGCACAAATACTGACGACATTGTCGACATTGCGGGTCGGATCGATGCGTCCCAGGCCGACGAGATCGAATTCATGCGGGACTGGCTGGCAGAACGCGGCGAGGCTGCGCCTCATGGTGCTCATCACCATGATACGCATATGTCGCATGACATGATGGGCATGGCGAGCCCGCAACAGATGGCCGCACTCGGTGCCGCCGAGGGCGTTGCGTTCGACGCCATGTTCCTGACGCTCATGATCCGTCACCATGAAGGGGCGATCGATATGGTCGATACGCTGCTGGACCAGCCAGGGTCCGCCTATGACCCGGTCCTGTTCGAATTCGTCAATGATATCGTCAATGACCAGTCTGCGGAAATCAAACGGATGAACGAGCTGCTGGAAGGACTGTCCAGCGATCCGCGCGCTGCGCTGAACCCGGGGTTCCGGGATGCCGGAGAAGCCATTTCCAACCTGACCAAGCTGGCCTCTTTGCCGAAACCCGCGGGGTTTTTCGATCCGGCCAATCCGTCCGGACTGCCGCCGATCAAGCCGAAGGATAAGGCGGACGATAAAGACGAGATGTCGGAGGATGCTGCGTCCGACATGACAATGACGGATCATGCAGATCACCAGGGCGACGACATGATGAAGCCTCCCGTTGCGGCGGCTGAATCGGATGCAGAGACGGAGGCGACGGTCGACCGCGACGACGCGCAATCGAATGACAAGAACGAATGGGGCGAACGCTCACCGCTACTGAGTTTCTCCAATACCGACATGGCCTTTTCCGGCAACAGGCTGGTGGTCGGCAATTATCATGGTTTCAACATTTATACGCTGAATGAGGCGGGACCGCCGGAGCTGATCAGTTCGGTCGTCTGTCCGGGCGGGCAGGGCGATGTGTCGATCGTGGGCGATCTGTTGATCATGTCGGTCGAGCAGACACGGGGTCGCGTCGACTGCGGCCGACAAGGCGTTTCGGAGGATGTCAGTGCGGAGCGCTTCCGCGGGTTGCGGATTTTCGACATTTCCAACCCGGTCCTGCCCCGGCAGGTCGGACAGGTTCAGACCTGTCGCGGCTCGCACACCCATTCCGTCGTCTCGGGTCCCGACAGTGACGGCAAGATCATCGTCTATAATTCCGGCACCGCCTCGATCCGGGACGGTGAGGAGCTGGCCGGTTGCGTCGGGTCTGTGCCGGGCGACAACCGCACGGCTCTGTTTCGGATCGATGTGATCGAGATCCCGGTCGACAATCCCGCGAATGCACGGATTGTCGATAGTCCGACCGTCTTCGCCGACGCGGAATCTGGCCAGATTGCCGGGCTGTGGCAGGGCGGCGATCACGGCGAGGATACGCAGCGCAGCAGCCGGACCGACCATTGTCACGATATCACCGTCTTTCCCGAAGCGCAGATCGCGGCTGGGGCCTGTTCCGGCAATGGCGTGATTTTCGACATTTCCGATCCCTACAAGCCGACCCGCATCGATGCGGTCGCGGACAAGAAATTTGCCTACTGGCATTCCGCGACCTTCAATAATGACGGCACCAAAGTGCTGTTCACGGATGAATGGGGCGGCGGTAGCCGTCCACGCTGCCGTCCGTCCGATCCGACGGATTGGGGCGCCAATGCGATCTACGACATCGTCGATGGCAAGCTGGAGTTCCGCAGCTATTACAAGATCCCGGCCCCGCAGAGCGAACAGGAAAACTGTGTCGCGCATAATGGCTCCGTCGTGCCGGTTCCGGGCCGCGACATCTTCGTCCAGGCCTGGTATCAGGGTGGCCTGTCAGTCATCGATTTCACCGATAGTGCCAACCCGACCGAGATCGCCTATTTCGACCGCGGGCCGCTGCATGAGGAGCGACTGGTTCTGGGCGGCTACTGGTCGACCTACTGGTATGACGGGAAGATCTACGGCACGGAAATCGTACGTGGGCTGGACGTGTTCGAACTGGCACCGAGCGACCATATGAGCGCAAACGAAATTGCCGCGGCCGGGATCGCCGATCAGGGCGCTTTGTTCAATCCGCAGCAGCAATTCCCGGTTACCTGGCCCTCAGATCATCCGGCTGTTGCCCTATCCTATCTGGATCAGCTCGACCGCGATGGCGGGCTGAGCTTCGAGCGCTCAGCCGCATTGCGCCAAGCTGTGGCCAATGGAACACGCGCTTTGGAGTCAGGGCGGTCGGATGCGGGCTTGGCCGCTCAGCTCAGCGCTCTGGCGGCCCGTCTGGACCTGTCGGCGGCGGATCCTGCGGCGGCAAACAGGCTGCAAGGCTTGCAGGACACGCTGATGGCCATGGCGGCGCGTCTGGGTTGATCCGACGATGGGCGTCAGCGATGCCATCATTAGGTCGCTGACGGTCAGCTTCGTTCTAACCCTTTGCGCCTGCTCGGCGGACAGGACGGACGTCTCTGTGAATACGGCAACCGCGCAGCGGATCGTCAGTCTCGATTTCTGTGCGGATCAGTATGTACTGAAGCTGGTGAACCCGGACCGTATTCTGGCACTCTCGCCGGATGCGACCAAAGCCTTTTCCTATATGCGCGATGCGGCGCAAGGCGTGCCGACTGTGCGACCCGTGGCGGAAGACACATTGGTGTTGCAACCCGACCTGATCGTGCGATCCTATGGCGGGGGCCCGAATGCGACGCGCCTGTTCGAACGTGCCGGTGTACCCGTCGTGCAGATCGGCTGGGCAGGTGATCTGGCCGACATCCGTCGGATCACTGGCGAGGTCGGAGCGGCATTGGGGGCGAGTGAGGAAGCTGCCGCTGTCATTCAGGACATAGACCTGCGGCTGGCTGCGCTACAATCGCCGGACAATGCGGCGCGGCTGCTTTATATAACGCCGTCTGGCACGACAACAGGGCCGGGCTCGCTGATCGACGCATTGATCACGCGTGCAGGTCTGACGAATTTCGAAACCACACCCGGCTGGCGTAGCCTGCCACTGGAGCGGATGGTGGATGTACAGCCCGATCTGTTTGCCGCCGCCTTTTTCGACGACCCCGGTCGCAGTCTCGATGCGTGGGGCGTGATGCGCCACCCGGTGGCAGAGGCTGCACTGCAGGGGCGCCCGCGGATCGACTTCGACAGTGCTTGGGTGTCCTGCGGCGGATGGTTTGCGGTGGACGCGCTTGAAGCGCTGAATGCGGCCGCACAGGCCAGGCTGCAGCCATGAGGTCGCTACTCGATCTCGGCCTGATCAGTCTCTCCGTGCTCGCGGTGCTGGCGGCCTGTCTGCTGGGCTCGACGCCGATGGCTCCGGGCCGTGTGCTGGTGGCGCTGTTCGGCGGCGGCGTGCCGGGCGATCAGACGATTATCTGGTCGATCCGTATGCCGCGAGCCCTGACGGCCTGGCTCGTGGGCGCGGCTCTGGGTGCGAGCGGTGCGGCTTTGCAGGGTCTGCTGCGAAACCCGCTGGCCGAACCGGGCGTGCTGGGGGTGTCGGCGACGTCGGCGTTGCTGGCGACGGTGACGCTCTATTACGGGCTGACGCCCTACGGCGCGTGGGTGCTGCCTCTTGCAGCGGTCATAGGCGCATTGATCGCGACGACGCTGATCGCCGTGCTGGCCATCCGGACCCAGTCCGTCGTGACACTCATTCTGGTCGGTGTCGCCTTGTCGGCTTTTGCCGGCGCGTTGATGGCGCTGATGCTCAACCTTGCGCCGAACCCTTTTACGCTGGCTGATATGGTCAACTGGACGCTCGGTTCGGTTGCCAATCGCAGTATCGAAGACATTGTACGGGTCCTGCCATTTCTGATCGCCGGACTCGCCATATTGTGGCTCAGCCGTCGCGGCCTGTCGGCGCTGACGCTGGGCGAAGAAGCGGCGGCCGGTATCGGGCTCGATCTGAAGCGGCAGCGTATCGCCGTCGTGGTCGGGGCCGGGCTTGCCACGGGGGCGGCTGTCTCTCTGGCGGGTGCGATCGGTTTTGTCGGGATCGTAGCGCCGCATCTGGTCAGGCCCTGGGTTGATAGCGATCCGGCCCGCACGGTGCTGCCCTCGGCCTTGCTGGGCGGGGTGATGCTGGTCATAGCCGACATTGGCGTACGGTTGATCCCGACCGGATCGGAACTGAAACTGGGCGTCGTTGCTGCACTGATCGGCGCGCCGATCTTCGCATGGATCGCCGCACAGGCAAGGCCGGGTCGTGGCTGAGCTGTCCGTTAGTCGGCTCAGTGTCGTGGCGGGCGGCGCTCAGGTTGTGAGCCATATCTCGCTGCAGCTGAGCCGTGGGGAATTCGTCGTTTTGCTGGGCCCGAACGGTGCAGGGAAATCCATGACCCTGCGTGCGATGCTCGGGCTGGTCCCATCAACAGGATCCGTGACCCTGGACGGAGCGTCAGTGCCGGACATGGCCCCGTCAGAGCGAGCCCGACACATTGCTTATCTGCCGCAATCGACGGCCTTGGCCTGGCCCGCCCGGACACGCGACGTCGTTTCGCTGGGCCAATTCTCGCATGGTGCGGCGGTGGGACGTCTGGGCCGGGATGATGCGCACGCGGTCGATATGGCGCTGAGCGAGTGCGCGCTTGAAGCATTCTCGGATCGACGCGTTGACAGCCTGTCAGGCGGTGAAATGGCGCGCGTGCATTGCGCCCGGGCTTTCGCCGCCCGGACAACGTTTTTGCTGGCCGATGAGCCCGTTGCAGCCCTCGATCCGGCGCAGGCCTTCAGGATCATGGATCTGCTGCAGAAGAAGGCGCGGCGGGGCCTCGGCGTTCTCGTCGTGCTGCACGATATAGCGCTGGCTGCCCGCTATGCCGACCGGATGATTCTGATGAAAGCCGGAGAACTGGTCGCAGACGGGCCGACAGAATCGGTTCTGACGGGAGAGTCCGTATCCGCTCTTTACGGGGTGACGGCGCATGTTGCGGGACGGCAGGTGGCGCTTAACGGTCTGCCCGATTGATGATGTCTAGGCCGCGACCGAGACGCGTGGCAGGTCGAACGTCTTCCAGGACTCGTTCAGCGCGTCCATCAGTTCATCCATCATGACCTCCGTGTGGAACGGGCTTGGCGTAAAACGAAGCCGCTCCGTACCTTTGGGCACTGTCGGGTAGTTGATCGGTTGAACGTACAGGCCACGCTCTTCGATCAGAAAGTCCGAAACGGCCTTGCAGCGCACCGGATCCCCAATCAGTAAGGGCACGATATGGGTCGGACCGTCGATGAAGGGCAGGCCGGCAGACCTGAAGCGGGCTTTCAGGGCCTCGGCGCGTTCCTGATGGGCGATGCGGACATCGTCTTTCTGTTTCAGGTAACGCACGGATCGTAGCGCGCCCGCCGCTGTTGACGGTGGAATGGAGGTCGTAAAGATAAATCCTGATGCCAAGCTGCGCACAGCATCGGTGATGACGGCGTCTGCAGCAATATAGCCGCCGATCATGCCATAGGCTTTGGCCAATGTACCCTGAATGATGTCGATCCGGTTCATAAGCCCCAATGCCCCGCACAGACCGGAGCCGCCAGGACCGTACATGCCGACGGCATGGACTTCGTCGCAATAGGTCAACGCATTGTAAGTGTCCGCGAGATCGCAGATCGCATTGATCGGTGCCACATCGGCGTCCATGGAATAGACGCTCTCAAAGGCAATCAGCTTCGGCGCATTGGGGTCGCTTGCTGCCAGAAGTTCGCGTAAATGAGCCACATCATTGTGCCGGAAAATGCGTTTCTCGCAACGTGCCCCGCGAACCCCGGCAATCATGGAGGCGTGGTTGAGCGCATCCGAATAGATGATCAGGCCCGGCAGGATCTGGCTCATCACGCTTAGTGTCGCCTCGTTGGAGACATAACCCGATGTGAACAGCAAGGCGCTGTCCTTGTCATGCAGGCTGGCCAGTTCGCGTTCCAGCTGAACGTGATAATGAGTCGTGCCGGAAATGTTGCGTGTCCCGCCTGAGCCCGTTCCGGTTGCGTCGACAGCCGATTTGACGGCTTCGATGACGCATGCGTTCTGTCCTTGGCCTAGATAGTCGTTGGAACACCAGACAACGATATCGTGCTGCGTGGTCCCGTCCGGATACCAGATTGCTTCCGGGAAGGCCCCGCGTTTGCGGCGAATATCCTGAAAGATGCGGTAGCGGCCCTCATCGCGAACATTGTCCACTGCGCTCTGGAACGTCTTTCGATATTTGCGTGTCATGATCGGTCCCCAGCCCCCGTCCCAGCTCTCATGGCGGTTTGTCCTAGCGTGGGGCTTAACGCTTTGCTCACCCTGAAATGTGACCCGTGTCACCCAGTCGGCCCGCAATCTGGTGCAGTAAACTGCGCAAAACCGGGAGACTGCCATGACGATCCTCACCCGCTGGTCCGATGAAGAACGCGCGCAATATGGCGCTGAGATCCAGACCTTTCCGCACCGCTTGGGTGCGTCAGGCCTGTTCACAGATGATGCCCTGGCGGCGCTGCTCGATCGTCACCCGAAACATCTGATCGATGTCTGCACGATGACGGATGATCCAGACTTTCCGGACCGTCACTGCACGGTCGACCCGGCAGGCGCGACAGGTGCGGAAATGGTTGAGATCGCCAAATCCGGCGCCATCTGGATCAATATCCGCGAAGCCATGAATACGGATCCCGCCTATCGCCCGCTGATGGATGCGGCCTATGCAGAGCTGAAGGCCAACACCGGACAGACGGCGCGCAAACGCAATCGCCGCGGAGGTATTCTGATTTCCTCGCCTGCGGCCAAGGTGCCGTACCATTGCGACCCGACGCAAACGCTGCTCTGGCATGTGCGTGGTCGCAAGCGGGTCTTCGTCTATCCGACGACGGAAGCGTTCCTGCCGGACGAAGCCTATGAAGCGATCGTGCTGGGCGAGCGCGATCAGGATGTGCCCTACCGCTCATCCTATGATGCATCGGCGCAAATCTTTGATCTGCCAGACGACACGCTGGTCTGCTGGCCGCACACCTCGCCGCACCGGGTCGTTAATCAGGGCTTTTGTGTCTCGATGGTGATGGAATGCACGACCCATGACAGCGCAGTGCGCAACGGGGCGATGTATTTCAACGGACTGTTGCGGCGGCATTTCAAGGCGCAACCGCAGTGGTCGGGTAGTGGATCGTTCGAGCGTCTGCTCAAGGCCTATGCGGGTCACGCGCTCCGCAAGCTGGGGGCTCACCGGGCTCATATCCGCGAAGACTATGTCCGCTTCCGGCTCGATCCGGGACAGCCCTCCATGCTGTCGCCGGTCCCGGCCTATATCCGCAATTTCTAGGACAAACCTGCATTCAAGGCTGCTGCCATGACGACCTATCCGGCCGAACTGATCCTGAACTATTCAGCCCCTGTTCCGCGCTACACAAGCTACCCGACCGCGCCCAACTTCACCGAGGCGGTGAATGGGGAGGTCGTTGCGGGCTGGTTGCGTGCCATCCCGGAAACGGATGCGGTCTCGCTCTATATCCACATTCCGTTTTGCGATCGGCTCTGCTGGTTCTGTGGTTGTCATACGAAACATGTGCAGCGTTATGAGCCGGTGCGACGCTATCTGGACCTGCTCTATCGTGAGATCGAACAGGTTGCGGCGCGCATTGGGAGGCGCCAACCTGTTGCCCGCCTGCATCTGGGTGGTGGCTCTCCCAGCCTGCTGAAGGCTCACGACCTGGCATGTCTGCGCGCCCAGCTGGACGCGGCGTTCATTCTGGACGCGGACACGGAAATCAGTCTGGAATTCGATCCGACCGATATGACGGTCGAAGATGTTGAAAGCTTCTGTGCCTTTGGCGTCACGCGAGCGAGCTTGGGCGTTCAGGACTTCGATGCGCGCGTTCAGGCAGCCATCAACCGCCCGCAAAGTTATGAAAAGACCCGCGACATCATCACGGCTCTGCGCCATGGCGGGGTCGCGTCGGTCAATATCGATGCGCTTTATGGTCTGCCTTATCAGACGGATGATACGGTCCGCAGAACCCTGACGCAGGTTGTCGAGCTTGATCCGGACCGGGTCGCCCTGTTCGGCTATGCGCATGTGCCATGGATGAAAACGCATCAGCGCCTGATCGAGGACAGCGCCTTGCCGGACACGCTGAACCGCTTCCGGCAATCGCGCATTGCGGCGTCGATCCTGAAACGCAACGCCTATCAGACGATCGGCATCGATCACTTTGCCAAAGCCGATGACGCGCTGTCGGTTGCTGCGCGCAAGGGAACGTTGCGTCGTAATTTTCAGGGCTATACGGTCGACGAATGCGATACGCTGATCGGGCTGGGAGCATCGTCGATCAGTCAGTTTGCGCAAGGCTATGCGCAAAATGTGAAAAGCGTTCAGGCCTATCAGCGCGCCCTTGAGGCTGACAGCCTGCCGATCGAACGCGGCATCATCATGTCCGATTCCGATCGGGTCACGGCAGCCGCGATCGAGCAGCTCATGTGCGACTTCCGGCTGGATTCTGCCTCTTTACGAACGCGGTTCGGCGAACGGGCAGACGGAGTTCTGGCAAAGGCAGCGCTGATCGCCCACCGTGACGAAGACGGATTGTTCAAGGCCGATGCATCCGGCTTTCATGTGACGCAACTGGGTCGTCCGTTCGTGCGCACCATCGCGTCCCGATTCGATGATTATCTGCTTTCGCGGTCCGGACGATACTCCGTCGCAGTTTGAGGGACAGTCAGAGGCGACAAGCGCGCCGATTTCTCCCCGATCTGTCACGCCTGTGACCACAATCACATTCCCCGCCATCCGCTTCGCCAAAGGGAGGGCTGACGGGGAAGGGGTCGGTGCAAACCGGACGGCCTGACAGCGTCGCCTTATTCATGACGGGCCTGATCAGTCCGACACTTGCGAGATGACCATGAGCACAGTTGCCAACCCGCACGTCAAACCGGATAATTCTCTGCTGGCCATGCTGTTCGTGCTGGTGCCCTGCGCAATCTGGGCAGTTTTCGCCGCGGCGGGCCCGGGCTTCGGGACCATGGCCGGGCTGCCGATGAAAGCACATGGGGCGATGATGTTCTTTGCACTTCTCGGTGCGATTATCGTCATTTTCGGGCGCGTCGGGACAGGATCGCCGACGATCGATCATGCACGCTATGCCGACAAGATCATCAAATATGGTGTGATCGCCACGACCTTCTGGGGAATTGCCGGAATGCTGGTCGGCGTGATCATTGCGGCGCAGCTGACCTGGCCGGAAATCTTCTATTTCGAACAGCTTGGTTGGACCAATTTCGGTCGCCTTCGTCCGCTGCATACATCGGCCGTGATTTTCGCCTTCGGCGGGAACGCCCTGATCGCGACCAGCTTCTATGTCGTGCAGCGCACGTCGCGGACGCGTCTGGCCGGCGGCTATTGGCCCTGGTTTGTCTTCTGGGGCTACCAGCTATTCATCGTGCTGGCCGCGACCGGCTATCTGATGGGGATTACGGACGGCAAGGAATATGCCGAGCCGGAATGGTATGTCGATATCTGGCTGACCATCGTCTGGGTCGTTTATCTGCTGGTGTTCCTCTGCACGCTGGCCAAGCGCAAGGAGCCCCACATCTATGTGGCCAACTGGTTCTATCTGGCCTTCATCGTCACTGTCGCGATCCTGCATCTGGTCAATAATCTGGCCCTGCCCGTCGATCTGTTCAGCGCGAAATCCTACGGGGTCTATGCAGGTGTCCAAGATGCGATGACGCAGTGGTGGTATGGCCATAATGCGGTGGGCTTCTTCCTGACTGCGGGCTTCCTGGCCATCATGTATTACTTCATCCCGAAGCGGGCGAACCGTCCGATCTGGAGCTATAAGCTCTCCATCGTCCACTTCTGGGCCGTGATCTTCATCTATATCTGGGCCGGTCCGCACCACCTCCACTATACGGCTCTGCCGCAATGGACGCAGACCCTCGGCATGGTGTTCTCGATTATGCTCTGGATGCCCAGCTGGGGCGGTATGATCAACGGGCTGATGACGCTGCAGGGCGCATGGGACAAGCTGCGGTCCGATCCGGTGCTGCGCATGCTGGTCGTCTCTGTCGCCTTTTACGGCATGGCCACTTTCGAAGGCCCCCTCCTGTCGGTGCGCTACGTCAACGCGCTGTCTCACTATACGGACTGGACCATTGGGCACGTCCATTCCGGCGCGCTGGGCTGGAACGGGTTCGTCACCTTCGGTGCGCTCTATTGTCTGGTGCCGTGGCTGTGGAAGAAGAAAGACCTCTACTCCACGCGTCTGGTCGAATGGCACTTCTGGGTCGCGACCCTGGGAATCCTTCTTTACATCACGTCCATGTGGGTGGCGGGCATCATGCAAGGCCTGATGTGGCGCGCCTATACCGAGCTTGGCTTCCTGGAATACAGCTTCATTGAGACGGTCTCCGCCATGCATGTGTCCTATGCGGTTCGGACGCTGGGCGGTCTGCTCTTCCTGACCGGAACGCTGATCATGGCCTATAATATCCGCATGACAATCCTGGGGCGGGGCAACGCAAAGTCTCTGCTCGACGATGATCCAGCCAGGAAGCCCGTTATGCCGAGTGCGTCCGTTTCACCCACGCTCGCGCCGGCGGAGTAAGTTCGATGTTCTACAAACTGCACAAATATCTCGAGAAGAAATCCTTCCCGCTTCTGCTCGGCATTATCGGCGTCGTCTCCGTGGGTGGCCTGGTGGAGATCGCCCCGCTTTTCTACATCGACTCGACGATCGAAGAGGTGGAAGGCATGCGGCCCTATACACCGCTTGAGCTGGCCGGACGCAGCATCTATGTTCGTGAAGGCTGCTACCTCTGCCACTCGCAAATGGTCCGCCCTTTGCGCGACGAGGTGGAACGCTATGGCCATTACAGCCTGGCCGCCGAGTCCATGTATGACAGGCCGTTCCAGTGGGGATCGAAACGAACGGGACCGGACCTGGCGCGGGTCGGCGGCAAATATTCCGATGAATGGCATAATCTCCATATGCAGGATCCGCGTGCGGTCGTGCCGGAATCAATCATGCCGCCTTACAGGTTCCTGGCGGAATCCGAGCTGCAGTTTGACGATATCGACAAGCACCTGGCTGCCAACAAGGCGCTCGGTGTTCCCTATACGGATGAAATGGTGGCGCTGGCCCAATCGGACCTGCAGACGCAGCTGGACGATATGGCGGATGATTATGACGGCTTTGTCGCCCGCTATCCCAACGCACTGATCCGCGATTTCGACGGTAATCCCGACAAGATCACGGAGATGGATGCCATCATCGCCTATCTGCAGATGCTCGGGACGCTGGTGGATTTCTCCGAATATGAAGCCGATCTCGACGAGAACCTCCGATGAGCTACGATCAGATTGCCCATGTCATCAAGATCGGGGGGACGATCGCCTTTACGACCGTGTTCGTGCTCGCCATCCTTTATGCGCTGTGGCCGAAAAACCGCGAAAAATTCGACCGCGCGGCACAGCTGCCCCTGCAAGCCGAAGACAGACCCGAGCTGAGTGACGGGGAGGTATACAATGAGCGATAACAAGAAAGCGCCGCCTGATAATGAGGTGAAGCCTGTCGTGCAACGCGGGGTCGATCCCAATCTGGAGCCGACCTTGCCCAATGATGCACATGGCGCTCATGCGCCGCGCTTTGACAAGCCGACGGGACAATATACGACGGGCCATAGCTGGGACGGTATCGAAGAGCTGAACACACCAATGCCGCGTTGGTGGCTGGGGATCTTCTACGCCACAATCGTTTTCGGCGTCGGTTACGCGGCCCTGATGCCGTCCATCCCGCTTCTCAACAGCTATTTCACCGGATTCCTCGGCTATTCAGACCGCGTCGAAGTCGCTGAGGAAATTGTGGAGATGCGCACTGAGCGCGCTTTGTTTGCCGACCGTCTGACGGACGCCGATCTGGACGACATCACCGCAGACCCAGACCTGTTCCGTTTCGCCATGGCTGCCGGGCGTTCCGCTTTTGGGGATAATTGCGCGACCTGCCACGGAACGGGCGGGCAGGGGTTCAAAGGTTATCCCAACCTGAATGACGATGTCTGGCTGTGGGGCGGAACTTTCGAGGACATTCACCATACGCTGGAAGTCGGTATCCGCTCGGGACATTTCGACACGCGCTTCAACATCATGCAGGCGTTTGGCGAAGACGGTTTGCTGACCCGTGCCGAGATCAACGACCTGACGGATTATCTGATGAGCTTTTCCGGCAGAAGCGAGAATGTCGAGGCCATCGCCAATGGCAGGACCCTGTTCGCGACCAATTGTGCATCCTGCCATGGGGATGACGCCAAAGGTGATCGCAGCCAGGGGGCGCCTGATCTGACCGATGCGGTCTGGCTTTATGGCGGTGAGCGGGCGGATATCGTGGAGTCCCTCTATTCCGGTCGCCAAGGCGTCATGCCGAATTGGAACGAACGGCTTGATCCCGAAATCATCACGGCGCTGGCGGTCTATGTTCATGCGCTGGGTGGCGGGGAGGCCTCAACGCCCGTCGCTGTTCCCGTACAGATGGACGCACCTACGCCCGATACGCCCTCAGCCGATAGCAGCACCGAAGACGAGAGTGTGACGGAGGACACAGGGCCCGAGCCTGAGACACCATAAGCGCCGGGGTCATGACGACCCTGATCGACAATCGGCAAGAGCCGGGCAAGCGGACGGAAGCTGCGCCCGGCGTCAAGCGTTCGCGCGCGCCCAATCCGACACCGTCGACCCCAGCAAGTCTCTACAAAAAGCGCGAGCCGATCTACCCGAAGCTCGCGCACGGCTTTTTCCGTAACCTTAAATGGGTTGCGTTGATCGTTCTGCTGGGCATTTACTATATCGTGCCCTGGATCCGGTGGGACCGTGGTCCGGGTCAACCGGATCAGGCCGTTCTGATCGATTTCGAGAATGCGCGCTTCTACTTCTTCTTCATCGAAATCTGGCCGCAGGAAGTCTATTACATTACGGGTCTTCTGATCCTCGCCGCGCTCGGCCTGTTTCTGGCAACGGCGCTGTTCGGGCGAGTCTGGTGCGGCTATGCCTGTCCGCAGACGATCTGGACGGATCTGTTCATCCATGTCGAACGTTTTTTCGAAGGCGATCGCAACGCCCGGATCAAGCTCGACAAGGCGCCTTGGTCCTTGTCGAAAATCTACAAGAAGACAGCGAAACACCTGATCTGGATTGTCATTGCTGCTGCGACAGGCGGCGCGTGGATTCTCTATTTCCATGATGCACCGACCCTGGCGCGCGACTTTTTCACCGGGCACGCACCCGCGACCAGCTATATTTTCGCCGCGATGCTGACCTTTACTACCTATTCGCTGGCCGGGTTTATGCGTGAACAGGTCTGTACCTATATGTGTCCCTGGCCACGCATTCAGGCAGCGATGATCGACGAAGAAGCGCTCAACGTCACCTATCGCTATGACCGGGGTGAACCGCGCGGTGCGCACAAGAAAGGCGCGACATGGGAAGGGCGGGGAGATTGCATCGATTGCCGTCAGTGCGTCGCTGTCTGCCCCGTCGGGATCGACATTCGCGACGGGCTGCAACTGGAATGTATCGGCTGCGCGCTCTGTATCGATGCCTGCAATGAGATCATGGTCAAGATCGACCGCCCGAAAGGGCTGATCGCCTATGATACAGATGACAATGTCGTTCGACGGATGAATGGGCAGAAGCCCCGTCTTCGACTGATCCGGTCGCGGACCGTCATCTACGCCGTCCTGTTTGCCGCCGTTGGACTGATCATGCTCAGCGCGCTGATCGGTCGGTCGACGCTGGATATGAACGTCCTGCGCGACCGGCAGCCGAACTTCGTGCTGATGTCAGATGGCAGTGTCCAGAATGGTTACACGATCAAAGTGCTGAACAAAGCGACGTTCGAACGCAGCCTTGTGCTCAGCGCCGAAGGCCTCCCGAGCCCGTCCATCCGCGTCGCCGGACAGACGGGACTGATCTTGAACGTGCCCGCCGATGAAGCGGTCGATTTTCGCGTAACGCTGGTCGAGGATGATCTGGACCTGATCGATACACGCTCGGAATTCGTTTTCCGCCTGTCCGATCCGGACGTCGGAGACGCGGCAAGCCGCAACGCCGTCTTTGTGGCAGGCGATTCCAATTAGGAGGTGGTTATGGCAGACACGGTTTCCATAAACCCTGATGAACAGGATGCCGGCTGGCGTTTGACAGGCCGCCATGTGCTGCTGCTCATGGTCGGGTTTTTCGGGATCATCATTGCGACCAGTATCGTTTTCACGACTTTGGCCGTGACCTCCTTTCGGGGTGAAGATGTCGAACGCTCCTATCGTCAGGGGCTCGACTACAATACGACCCTGAGTGACCGCGCCGTGCAATCGGAACTGGGTTGGGGCGCGGCGGTCAATGTTTCCGGTGAGGTGGATAATCGCACGCTTGTCGTTCAGCTCAGCGATAGCGGCGGGGCGGTAATAACAGGAACGACGTTTACTGGGGGTCTCCGCCATCCCGTCGATTCCACACTGGACCATAGGATCGACCTTGAAACGCACGGTGACGGTATAGCCCGCGCCGATATTTCGGGATTGCTGGGACAATGGACGCTCGAAGTCAGCGCCGTAAACGGCGAAGATCGGTTTGAATTCCGGCGCGACCTCGATCTGCGATGAGCGTCACCCTCGCCCCCTTTGTTCGCATTGCAGGCGGTTCGGCTTCAGTCGACCTCGTCGTTGACGGGGCCCGGTGCGGTGGTTGTCTGGCGAAGATCGAGAATGGACTGCAGGCCCTGCCGGAGGTCACGCAGGCCCGCATGAACCTGACGACATCGCGATTGCATCTGGTCTGGAACGGTCCGGCAGACGCAGCCGATTTGTTTGCGCGCAAGCTCGAGGAGATGGGGTTCCGGGCTGCGCCCTATATTCAGAATGATAGCGATCAGCGTGATGCTCAGGCCAGTCGCATGTTGCTCATGGCCATGGCGGCTGCCGCCTTCGGCCTGATGAATGTCATGATGCTGTCCATCGCCGTCTGGTCCGGCGGGGCGGATATGGCGGCGTCCACCCGGACCTTGCTGCACTGGGTATCTGCAGCGATCGCACTACCGATCGCCGCCTATGCGGGCCGCCCCTTCTTTCTGTCAGCTTGGCAGGCGTTGCGCGTTCGCACGACGAATATGGATGTTCCGATCTCGCTTGCGATCCTGCTGGCTTGCGGTCTGAGCCTCTACGAGACGTGGCACGGCCATGTTCACACCTATTTCGATGCCGCACTGATGCTGATTTTCCTGTTGCTGATCGGTCGTTTTCTCGATGCCCGGTTGCGGGCCCGCACCGGGATGGCCGCGCGGCAATTGGCGGCGTTGCAGGTGACCGATGCTAAGCGCCTGCGCACTGATGGGCAGGTTGAAACACTGCCGGCGACACAGGTCCGACCGGGTGATCAGCTGATCGTGGCGCGCGGGGAACGGATACCGGCCGACGGGATCATCCTGTCCGGCAACGCTCAGATCGATGCGGCTCTCGTGACAGGTGAAACGGCTCTGCAGGCTCTGCGTGTCGGCGACATAGTCTATTCGGGCACGATCAATCGCAGCGATGCGATTACAGTGAGTGTTCTGAAAGCCAGCAGCGACAGTTTTCTGGCCGACATTACGGCCATGGTCGAAGCGGGGCAGCAGACGCAGGCGCGTTATGTCCGCCTCGCAGATCGGGCGGCCCGGGCCTATGTTCCGGTTGTTCACAGCCTGGCCTTGCTGACGCTGGTCGGCTGGCTGATTGCGGGTGGAACGCCGCGAACGGCCATTCTGAATGCCATTGCCGTCCTGATTATCACCTGTCCCTGCGCATTGGGGCTGGCGGTGCCCGCCGTTCAGGTCACGGCTGTGGGGCGGCTGTTTTCTCGCGGTATTCTAGTCCGTTCCGGCGATGCGCTGGAAAGGCTGGCGACGATCTCTCACGTTGTTTTCGACAAGACGGGAACGCTGACCCGAGGACAGATCACGCCCGATGTCACGGCAATCGACCATGACGATCTGGCGCGGATCGGAACATTGGCAAGGCAATCGTCACACCCCTTATCCGAAGCGCTCCACATCTATGCTGCGGATCTGGATGTTGCGAAGATCACGGAAGTCGAGGGCGAAGGGCTGATGGGAGAGGTCGACGGACAGTCGGTGCGTCTCGGACAGACGAGTTTCGTCGGTGCGGGCGACCAAATCGATACTGGTCTGTGGGCGCGAATCGGGGATCAGGCGCCGGTTCATATTCCCGTCAGTGACAGGACCCGGCCCGAGGCGAGGACGGTGGTTCGGGATCTTTCAGACATGGGTCTATCGGTTCGCATGCTGACAGGCGATGCGCCGGACACAGCCGCCCAGATTGCGCAGGAACTTGGGATCGAAATGGTCGAAGCGCGGGTCAAGCCCGCGCAGAAGCTGGCCCATATATCAGCGTTGCAAGATAAGGGACGATCAGTGCTGATGGTCGGAGACGGGATCAACGATGCGCCCGCTCTGTCACATGCGAACGCGTCGGCTGCATTGGCGAGCGGAACGGAAATTTCCCGCTCTGCGTCGGATATCGTCCTTCAGGGGGACACATTGGCCGGACTGCCCTTTGCGTTCAGGGTCGCGCGTTCTGCTAGAGCCCGCGTGCGGGAGAATTTCGGTCTGGCGATAGGCTATAATATGCTGGCTGTGCCCTTGGCGGTGTTCGGTCATGTCACACCTCTGGTCGCAGCGCTTGCCATGTCGGCCTCATCGCTGATCGTGACACTGAATGCGCTTCGGTTGCGGCGTGAGGGCGCTTATGAAGGTCCGGCGCATCCCGGGCAGACCTATGTGTCGCCGGCGCGCACAGGCAAGTGTGCGGCATGAATTCTCTACTCTGGTTGATCCCGATTGCATTGGTTCTGGGCCTGACGGCTCTGGCCACATTCGTCTGGGCCCTGCGGTCCGGGCAGTTCGACGATCCGGATGGTGACGCGGAACGAATGCTGAGCGATGATGACTTTCCCCTGACGTAGTGAGGGAGTTTCAGGCAGGACTATTCGACAGGCGTGGCAGGCCGTGACGTCAGCTATGCGTCGTCGTCCGGATCATCTCTGTCGTTGTCTCCGCCATCGTCGTCCCGTGCGCAAACGGTATGGCACGGCATGGGGGCGTCCGGTTCAGGGTCATTCTGTCCAGGCAACTCAATGCGTATGGTCCGTCCGGACGTACACAGCCGTGCCTCGATGAACGTGGACCCGTTCGGGCTTGGCAGGATCGGAAGGGCGATCACGAAACCGACCAGAGCAATTGCCAAAGCCGATACGGTGCTGGACAGGGCAGCAGAAGCGATCACGAATTATCATCCAGAATGTCAAGCAGATGCGAGGGCGAAGCCGGATGCTGCAAGATGTGCAGGCGGTCCTGATTGAAGCTGTCCGAGGTGCCGACAGGTGCGCCGTCGCCTGTCATCAGCAGGATCTGGGGCCGCTCGGTTTCGCCCATTACCAGATTGAGGAAACGATAAATCGGCGTCTGCCCGTGATCGAGATCCATGATCACCGTGTCGCATTCACGCACTGTGCGATGGGAGAGAACATCGCGTGAAAACGCGTCTGTATCCGTCACGTCGCAGACTGGACGGCCACTGGCCTCCAAAAGGGGACGCATGGAGGCCAAGGCCGCCGACTGGCAGTCGATCATATAGATGACAGGTTGTGCAGGGCGTAACGACATGAACAGGCCTTTGGGGTCGAGTGTGACTAGCCTTTGCACCGACTGCGAAAGTGACGTCTGTCACGTTGTGTGCCATTAGCCGGTCGATACCGCCCCCATGGATATGAAGGCCATGACATCAGATCTGCCGACATCCAGCCTCGATGCCGTAATGAACACGCTTGTCGATGGAGCGGTTGTTATCGATTCGCGCGGTCTTGTCAGGCTGATCAATCCGGCGGGTCAGGCGATTTTCGGCTACACGCCGGAAGAGCTGATCGGACACAACATATCCCGGCTTATGCCCGAACCCTACCATTCTGCGCATGACGGCTATATTCGCAACTATCTCGAAACCGGTGAAAACCGGATCATCGGCATTGGGCGCGAAGTCGAAGGGCAGCGCAAGTCCGGCGAGATTTTCCCCATGAGCTTGGCCGTGGGGGAGATGGGACACCGTGACGGCATGCTGTTCATCGGCATCATCCGGGATCTGACGGATGAGCGGCAACGCGAAACCGATTTCAATGAGCTTCAAGCCCGCCACTTCCATCTCTCCCGGGTCGCGGCGATGAACGAGATGGGCGCAGCAATTGCGCATGAAATCAATCAGCCCTTGTCGGCCGCGGCAAACTATGTCGAGACGGGCCGCATTCTGGCGTCCCGGCGGGATCCTCCCGACGACCGACTATTGTCGATCCTCGACAAGGCGCTGGAACAGAATCACCGCGCGGCGGAAATTATTTCGCGCATGCGGACATTCATCGAACGCGGCGATGTTCAGTCCGAGACGGTTCATCTCGGCGATATGATCGACGAAGCGATGATGCTGTCCCTGTCCAAATTTCGGGACACGCCGATCGCCATCGACCGCCGGATCGATCCGGACGCGCTGCGCGTAAAGGGTGATGCGGTGCAGATACAGCAAGTGCTGGTCAACCTTGTCCGGAACGGGTGCGAAGCCATGATCGATCAGCCGGTTAAATGCCTGACCCTCTCTATTCACCCGGACGCGGAACATCCGGACATGAGCCGGATCAGCGTGTCCGATACCGGCGAAGGCCTGTCCGATGCCGTCATCACGGACCTGTTCACAGCCTTTACTTCGACGAAAAGTGGCGGGCTGGGCGTCGGTCTGTCGATCAGTCGGTCAATCGTGCACGCGCATGGAGGCCGTATCTGGGCGACGGATAATGACGGCCCCGGCGCGACGTTCAGTTTCACCCTGCCGCGTGTACAGACGTGTGCCGAGGCTGTTAATGTGGATCGACCCGCATGAGCCTTTCGATCCATGTCATCGACGATGATGAACAAGTTCGGGAGTCGCTGGGCCTGTTACTGGAAACGGTCGGTCACACGGTCCTGACCTTCGCCTCCGGTGAGGCCTATATCGAGGCGGATGCCGCGCTGACGGATGCCGTGCTGATCCTCGATGTGCGAATGCCGGGTCGGGACGGTCTGGATGTGCTGGACCATGTCAGGCAGCGTTCCGCATCGGTTCCAGTGATCATGATTAGCGGGCACGGTGACATACCGCTCGCCGTCAAGGCCATGCAGAGCGGGGCCAATGACTTCGTCGAAAAGCCTTTTGTCGCGAACCGGATTTTGAATGCCATCGACAAGGCCGGAGCCCCCGCTGACCAAACGGTGCCCGAAAGCGAGGACCGGCTGGCCGTGCTGACACCACGCGAACGGGAAGTGGCCGAGCGGCTTGCCGAAGGAAAGCCGAACAAGATCGTTGCCCATGAATTGGGGGTTTCGGTGCGGACGGTCGAAACGCATCGCGCGCGGCTTAAATCCAAACTGTCTATCGGCTCATTGGCAGAACTGGTCCGGATTGTGCTGGAGTCCGAAAACTAGGGACTGCGGACATGCGTTAGCAGACTGCGCGCGAAGCCTGGCACGGACTTCGTTAGCGCCTTAGACTTTTCGACAATCGTGCCGGATCATCGACTGCCAGCCTGTACGGGTCTTTGCCTCCGCCGCCCAGATCATACCGTCATCCGTCGGCCAGACGCCAAAGCGCGCCAGACCGGATGGCATATCGGCATGAAAGCCTTTGGCGGTGTCATGCATCTCCGTCACATCCGCCATGACCCCGTAGGATTGGCCGCCATCGCTGGTAAAGGACCAGAAGGCGGGAACCTTGTCAGCGTTCAAGCCGTAATGGGCGATTTCCGAATAGGTCTTTCGACCCTCGCCAATGTCCCAATCCGCTTGCAGGCGGATGAACTTGCCATCGAGAATGGTCGTATAGGTCCGAATGCAGACGACCTTGCCCATCGGTGTGTCCGGGTCGATCGCAAGCCACTGACCAAGTAGCGGTTTCATGAATCCCATCTTGCCGCGCCCGGTCTTCCAAGTCTGTGTCATCTTGTATCTTTCAAAAAGGCGTGCGCTCGGGTCGCGACGATTGGGGCGTTTTCCGTCCGGGTCAAGAGAACGACTTCGCCCTTAGAGCGGCGATCGTCTGGCGATATTCCGATTCGAGCGTATCGTGCCGGGTCCAGAAGTTTGGAGCGAGCGCCCGCGACAAGCGGCATTCAAGTCGTTCCAGATGAGTGTGCCAACCCGCAGCCGAACCGACCATGTCGCTGTCGCTCGTGATCCGTTCATGAACCAGATGAAGTTCGGTCCCATCTGCCACCTCTTTGAGTGACATCGTGACCAGTGTTTCCCCATCAGGCCCCGCGCCGGGCCAGAGAAAGGCCAACGTCCTGGGCGGATCATAGGTGACGACCGTGCCCTCGAAATCAGCCGTATAGCGCCCCTCCGGGACGTCGTCCGGGCGTTTGTCGCCCAGCTTTTCCGGGTCGAATTTGAACGCGATCCGTCCGCCTGCGCGGGGTTCGACATCGCCGCGACATAGCCATTGTCCGCGAAGCTCGTCTTCCGTGAGAAAGCGCCAGACGGTCTCGACCGGGCTGGGCAGGGTGCGACGAAACTCCAGCCGTCCGTCCGCGATGAGGTTAGTGTCGGTCATTCTCATAGTCCTTCACAGCGCTTTCGAGCGCATCCAGACGGTCGCTCCAGAAACGTGAATATTGATCAAGCCAGTTGCGCAGGTCCCGCATTGGGGCAGCGTTCAAACGGCAAACCTGTGTGCGACCGATTTTGCGCTTCTCCACCAGTCGCGCTTCCACCAACACATGCACATGCTTGGAGGCTCCGGCGAAACTCATATCGAGCGGTGCGGCCAGTTGTCCGACTGTTGCGGGTCCTTCGCTCAGCGCCATGAGAATATGCCGCCGCGCGGGGTCTGACAGCGCCCTGAACAGCGTGTCCATGTCGGATTTATACTCAACCATATGGTTAAATAACAAATATGAGGATAAGACTCAACCCTGAAGTTGAACAATTAAAGTGACGGGGGAGGTCTGCGTAGTTCTACGTACGTAGAATTCCGAACTGATATGAAGGGCACATTTCTGGCACCAAAGTCTCATTGCAGGGGACATCAATGCCACTTTCGTCACACGCTGATTCCATTCTGGGCGCTGTCAGGGTCTATCCGGACAAAACGCCGATCTATCATCAGGGCGATACGGCGATGCGTATCTTCCGGGTCAATAGTGGTGTCGTCATGACATTCCGGCTTCTGGAAGACAGCCGTCGTCAGATTACGGGCTTCTGTACGGAAGGAGAGTTTTTCGGCCTCTCACCTGACGGCGAGTATAAGGACGGGGCCGTCACGGTTACGAGCGCCGGCGTGCAGAGCATTTCCATTGCTGCCCTGGAATCCGATCCGGTCCTGAGCGCGAAACTGCTCGCCCATAGCTGGCGCAAGGTCGAAGACACACAATCGCTCATGATGACGCTGACGAAAACATCGTCCGAAGCCCGTGTCGCGGCTTTCCTTGTCATGCTGGCCGAACGAAGGGGCCGCCGGGACGGGCATGAAGACAGCGCACCCATTCAGGTCGGCCTGCCCATGTCGCGCCTCGATATTGCGGACTATCTCGGCCTGTCGCGAGAAACGGTCAGCCGTCGCCTGACGGATCTGCAGGAGCTGGGCCTGATCGATCTGCCGGATATTCATACAGCCTGTATCACCCAGTTCGATGGACTTCGCCGTCGTGCGGGATTGATGGCGGCGGCCTGAGCGCAAGGCGCTATCTCGAATGCACTTGCATCCCCGATCCGTGATCGTGATGAGGATGCATGAATGCGAAACCCTCGCCGCGACAGCTTGATCCGTCCGACCGCCTGAGCCCGACCCAGTTCTGGGGGCTGGTGGTGGTCGTCTTCGTGGTCATGCAATTCCCGCTGGTCCGAATTCCGGTTTTATTCGTCTCCACCTGGGCGCATGAGCTGGGGCATGGTTTAGGGGCGATCCTGACGGGCGGGACATTCTATGATCTGACCGTTTTTCCAAACTTCTCTGGTGTCGCGTTGGTTGGGGTCGTCAGCGATTTCTCGCAGGCCACGGTCATCATGCTGGGCCTGCTGGGCCCAAGCCTGTTGGGGGTTCTGATGATTGGGCTAACGCGCGGGCTGCACTGGCCGCGAGCGGCCCTCGCCGTCATGGCCGCGCTGATGGGATTGTCGTTGATCTGGGCTGCGGATCTTTTCACGCTGGGGACGCTAGCTGTTGGAGCTATGATGTTCGGATTGATGGCATGGAAACTGCCAGACCGCGCAACATTGCTCACAGCGCATGTGGTGGCCATCGCGCTGTGCCTGAACGCGCTGACGGGTTTTGGGTACTTCTTCATGGGCAATGCGGAGGTTGCGGGCAACCTTCACCGTACGGATACGGGCGTGCTGGCCGATCTGTGGGTCGGGCCTTACTGGTTCTGGGGCGCGGTCATGGTTGCGCTCTCAGTTCTGATCCTGGTTATAGGGTTTGTTGCATCGGACCGCTGGGCCCGACGCCATGCAGTCAGGCAAGAGGCTGACTAGCGCGACTTGGGCGAGCCGAAAATCTTGCGCCAGCGACTGCGGACCCGACCGCTTCCGGCCTCCACGCTCTCGCTCACATCGCGCGCGGCGTCCCCGATGGTATCGCCGACAGCGTCGAGCGTCGGGTCAATGCGCTTGGCTTTCCAGCTACGGATCGCCCGCCAGATGAAGAACCAGAGCGCCAGCAACAGCCCGATAAAGACGATGTTGAACCAGGGGATCAGCAACACATCCGGTCCCGAAACCCGCTTGATCGATGTCGCATTGGGAAAGATGGAGAACATCTTGATGCGCCAGCCATAATGGCGGACGGCCACCCATTGCTCTTCACCTTTGGCAAGGCTCTGGGCCAGCGCGGTCACGTCGCCGCTGTCAAATTTGAAATAAGGCGGGAAGCCCCAGCCCGTATCTTCATTGCGGTAGACGATGGTGCTGCCATTGGCCCGTTCCGCATTGATGAAACGGACGTCACGTGTGGCGCCTTCGATGGTGCCGATATCGGCCCGGTCCCAGAACGGTGCACCGGATTCTACGTCGATCCGCTTTACTTCCGTTCCGACGATCTGAACGACGTCCCGGTCCGGCAGATAGTAATTCAGTAGCACCGCGCCGACGATGAACAGGATGAAGGCAGGTATATGGCGTATATATTTCATGTCAGGTCTCTCTTATGCGGGCTGGTCTGGCTCAGCCATATTGAGCGAGCCAGACCAGCCCGAAAATGACGATCGATGGGATGATAAAGACGCCCAGGAAGAGCTTCGGGCGGTAGGAGCGGACATAGGCCTTCATGCCTTCGGCAATGAACTGATCGCGGTCCATCACCTGCCTGCGAATGTCAGGCAGGGCGTCGAATTCGGCTTCCAGCTCCCGTCTATGCTTGAACCGTGCGGTGACGCTGAGGATGACATAGGCCACGCTCAGGATGAGGAAGATCAGGACAATATTGCGAACAAGCCCGAACATTTAGCGCTTCCTTTTCTTCTTTTTCGACCGATCCTTGTCACGCTGGCGACGATCATAAGCTCTGCGTTGTCGGGAGCGATGCCGCCAATCGTCATCGTCTTCGTCCGCGTCATCATCGTCGTCATCATCCCGGTCGCGGGACCGCTTATCTTCTGGCTGGGCCCAGGGGTTGCGGGACTCCGGATTCTTGCGCCCGCGTGTGCGCGGCGCGGCGGGCTCGTCCATGGCCGGTTCGGGCCCGAACAGGGCTTCGCGCGCCCCCGCCTTGTCGATGGCATATTCATGTTCGAGGAAGCGGACGACGAAATCTTTCTTGCTGTCGGACCAGTCGCGGTAAGCCTCGTAGAATAGCGACTTGTGACAGATGAAAAGCTGCCGGAAATCCAGACCGGATAATTCGGATAGCAGCATGTTGACCAGGTCGCGATCCGGGTGACGCGACGCACGCAGCGCGTAGAAGAAGGCGGGATGATCCGGACCCAGTTTTGGCACCCGTCCTCCCATGGAGGCCCAGCGCCACACTTCCATCAGTCCGACATATTCGTCCGGCAGCTCATTGGCGTAGCGCCGTTCCAGTTGCCGGACATTCTGACGTGTCAGGTCTGACAGATCATGCCCCTGATCGGCCGCGGTCGATGCGACGATGAAATCCAGTTTTTGGCGGATGATCAGCGCATTATCGGAATTGGGTCGCTGCACGATCAGCTCGGTCAGACCTTCCTCATAGAGCCAGTCTGAGATCGCCTTGCGGTCATTCAGCGTCAGAGTCTGGGCAATGTCGACATCCTCAATCCCGGCAACGGGGTTGCGTGAAATCAGAGTCGGCGTCTGGGCGTCACGGAAAATATAGACGCCGCCAAAATGAGTGGTGAAATAGTTGCCTTGCGTGAAAACCTGGCTGTCCAGCTTGACCGGATTGCGCTGAATATTGCCTGTGCGCTTGGCCAACTCGATCATCTCCGCGATCAGCACATCGTCCCACCAGGCGTCGCGCTCACGCAGAAACCGGTCGATCTGTCCGGTCAGCGCTTCGGCCTCGGCGACATGGGACTGCGTCGTGTCGGCCGAAACTTCGATCCGGTTCAGGTCCAGCAGGTCCGATGGACTGTCGATCTTGAACACGGAATCCAGCAATTCGCCAGCCACCGCCTCGCGCGCCGTCAGGGCGAAGAGCTGCGCCTCATTATCATCGATATAGCGCCGCAGGATGGAGCGCGAGGTGGAGAATTGCGAACCCAGGAGCGGCGCCGTCTTCTGGTCGAGCGACAGCAGAATAAACATCTGGTTCGCGCCCAGCGGATTCAGATAAAGTTCGTCATCCAGCTCATGCGCCACCTCCGGCGAATAGCCCGCAATATCGATGTGAAATTCGGTCAGACCCGTCCGCTTGCCGATCAGAAACTCCAGCGCACGATTGTACCGCTCGACCATCGCCTTTGATGACACCTCATAGAGGTTTCCATACATCAACCCGGCTTTGATGAGCCGCATCATGAGGTTCGATTCCGTGCGCGTACGGCAAGGAAAAACAGCAAGCCTATTATTGTAAGAACTACCGCACCGGAAACACTGTTGTGGAGTTTTGGGTGCTCTGTTTTCATGAGGCCGGGAACAGAGAGAGCGCTATAATACACAACGAACAGAATTACCGGATTAGTCAGGGAATATACAGCGACAGCTCTGGCGGTACCGTGGTTTGCATTATTGAACACGAAATCTAGATGGTATGCCCAAAATCCCGTCCAATAGAACGGCAGTGCTCCTACAAATATATAGGTTAGGAAGTTCACCCCTTCCTCCCTAAATACCGTTTCTTCGCTTCCTCCATCCGTTCCATATCCCGCACGGCATTTTCGATCGCGACTTCGTCGCTCTTATCGGCGTAGCGGAATTCGCTGTCGGCGTAGCGGTTGATTTCCTGGATGACCATGTCGACCGTGATCTCGCTGGAGAGGTCCGCGATCATGGCGCGTTTCGTGTCATAATCCTTGCGCAGGAACAGCTCCGGCTCTTCCATCCATTCATCGGGTAATTCGAAATCCATAGCGCGGACTTTGACGGCGTCGGTGATGTTCTTGATGGCGCGGCCCGTGAAGCGGGGGTCGGCCTCCTGAATGGCTTTCAGATAGGTGCCGAGCTTGGCGATGGTGTTGAGCTTGCCGGTGCTTTTTTTGACTTGGTCGAACACCGCTTGCAGCGCATCTTCCTTAGGGCGGGCATAGGATTCATAGCTGGCCTTGACCGCTTTCTTGATGGCCTGCGCTTCGAACAGATCATGATCGCCGACCGGAATGTCGTGGTTCTTGCCCATCAGCAGATAGAGAATGTCGATGTAGTCGTCCTGCGTCTGCGGACCGTCGACGAGGAAGCGGGCCGATGCGCGCTGACGCAGCGCATCGTCGACCTTCTCCGGATAGTTGGAAAACATCCCGAAAGTGCAATTGCCGCGCACGACCGTATTGGCTCCGGCGAAGCTTTCCATCAACACAGCGGTAATTTCCAGTTGGCCGGCGCTGCTTTGCCGGTCGCCACGAATGCCGGCCAGTTGGTCGATGTCGTCGATCGTGCCAAAGCCGATGACGTTCGGGTCGATAATCTCCCGAATGAAGGCCTTGGCGTTCTGCGCGGACTTGCCCTGATAGCTGTCAATGCTCTCAGTCGACAGGTTGGCGTAGCGGAACGGATAGTCCGCAGTCTGACAGTAATCGTTGATCAGCCCGGCCATCATCTGGATCAGGATCGTCTTACCCGTCCCCGGCAGGCCGTCGCCCATGAAGGTAAAGATGAACCCGCCAAGATCCGCGAACGGGTTCAGCTTCCGGTCGAAATCATACGCCATCAGCATCTTGGACAGTTTCATCGCCTGATATTTGGCGATGTGGTTGCCGACAACTTCGTGCGGCTTCTTGAAGCTCATGATCAGTTTGGACGATTTGGCGCGGCTGGCGGCCTCAAACCCTCTGATCTCGAAATCATCCGCCTCGACACGGTAGGCAACGGCAATGAATGCCTCGAGCCGCGGCAGATTGGCGGCCCGCATCGCGGCCTTGTCCATCAGCTGTTCGAGGAAGGCGGTAACGACCGGGATCAGCTTGTCTTCGCTATCGGCAAAGGTCGCCAGATCCTGATCCAGCTCCCACAGTGCGCCGGTCAGGGCGGCCTGCGGATTGTCCGTCAGCACTTCTTCCACGTCGCCAACATCGACGGTGAGTTCCGACGTGTCGTGCAAGGTGGAGAGCAGAAAGCTCGCCATGTTGGCAAAGACATGCAGGGCGATCACGGATCCGGCGGCCAGACCTTCATTGAATTCAGCCGTCTTCCCGCTCGGCAGCTTGCCTTCCAGATTGGCTTTCATCAGCGCGGAGAGGCCCGTCGCATCCGCATACTGGTCCACGACCGTCAGTGCCGTGGCCATCGCGCGCCGCAGACCGTGCAGTACGCCGGCCTGAACCGGACTGATCAGATCGTCTTCGGGTGATGTGTCTGCGACCCGGTCGATCAGGTTGACGCCTTCGCTGCGGGCCGTGCTCTGTGTCACCAGGCCCGGCGTCGTCGTGCGAAAACGGCGGCGCCCCGGAATGCCTGGCGAGCGCGCGGCAGCAGGGGCGATCTCTCTGCCCTTGGCCAGGCGCGGCGTATGGTCGAACCCGTCCAGCATGGATTGCGCGGCCGGGATCTTGTCGCGGATCGCGGCTTCCTTGATTTCCATGAGATCAGACGGTGCGGACATGATTTCCTTGTTTCAAATTAGCGGTAGCTGAGGATTTTATCGTTCTGGCCGACGACATATTTGCGCACGCCCTCAAAGTGATGCGCATATTTCTCCTCCATCACCTGATAGGCCCGGTGCGGCAGGATCAGCGAGCGGCTAATGTCAGTGGCGCCCTGCATCTTGCCGTCGAGACCCGGGGCATCAAGCTTGAAGGTCTGCCGCCAGCTTTCCTTGAAGACACCTGTCTTGACCCAGGTCTGGCCGTCGGACACCAGCGTTTCCATTGTCCAGGCGAGTGCCCAGTCGAGTCCTTCCTGACCGATCGCATCGGCCAGAACATTCCGTATCGGGCCATGCTGTTCAGTAAAGGCATGGCTGTGCATCGGGCCCAGATGGAAGCGGCGCAGGCTTTTGGGGTGGAGCGAGTGGAAGTCCGCGTCAAACCCCTTGGCGATGGTCAGCAATTTCAGCTCGGATACCGATTGCGCCATCAGCGCGTCCTGTACGCGTGGCCAGCGCCGTTCATCCTGCGGCAGAGCCCGGCTGCCCGTATCGTCCAGTTCCATCAAATAGACGACCGGGATGTTGGTCTTTGAATCATAGACCGCCCAATGAATAATGTAGCGGCGCTTGCGGCCTTTGACGTCTTTGCCAACCCAAACGGCTTCGGGGTGGTTCTGGCTCAGAAAGGGCGTGCCGCGATCCAGCGTCTCGTAATAGATGCGCTGCGCCATGGCATATTGCAGAGTCGTCGGCGCGGATTGCTCGGACAGAATATGGCTGACCATATCCTTCTTCAGACGGTCCTGCTCCGGCAGCGCTTTAAGGTGCTTCTCGGCCTGGCTGGCATCGGTCGCGAGCTGGATGATTTCTGAAAAGACTGGGAAACCGCTATCGGTCTTATCGATGCTGATCCGCCCGGATTTGGGCGACCGGTTGGTCATCAGATATTTGTAGGACAGGGCCGTGAAGCTGCTGGACAGGTCGGACAGATAGCGAGCGAGAATGCTTCCTTCCGCTTCGCTCAACTGTCCCTCATCGACTGACAGGCGTGCTACCTGTTGCAGATGGCCGATGATGCGGTCGAACTTGGCGAAATAACGCCGGGCTGCCCGCGCACTGTCAAGCACACGATGCTCATATGTCAGGTCCAGATCCACGCGTATGGGGCCTAGCCCTGCGCTCCCTCGCCATAGGCATTGGCGTCATGTTTCTTGACGATCTCCTCGAACCGGCGGGCGAAACGCTCATCGGCCTTGGCCTTTTCTTCCAGAACCTTGCGGGCAAAGACGATATGCTCTTCATGACTTTCCATCATTTCCGCCATCTTGTTATTGGTGGCGGACCCGATCGCGGCCATGGCGACCTGCGCTTCCTTGTCCGTGGCGACGCCGATCTCGTTGATCTTGTGTGCCACATCCTGCTGCTGGGCGGTCTTCAACGACTTGGACAATGCATCATAGAGCACGACACGCTGCTTCGTGTCGGTCTGCAGCTTGTTGAGCAGCACCATCTGGGTCGCAATCTGGTTCTGGAGGCTATCCATCCAGGTCTTGCCCTTCTCGATATAGCGCTCCAGCGTCTGGCTTTCGGACAGTTTGACCTGTTCCAGCTGCGCCAGCTCATTATGGCGTGAATTGACAGTGGCGAGTTGGGATTCGAGCTTGGAGCGCTCCTTGGCATCGGTCGCGACGGACAGCTTGTTCTCCAGTTCGATGATCTGCGGATCGAGCGCGGTAATTTCCGTCTTGATCTGTTCCAGCGTTTCGACGGCGGCCTCGCGGTCGGCGAGCGTCTTTTGCAGATTGCCTTCAACCTGATTCTTGTGCCGACCCAGTTCGTTCAGCTGTTCCTGCAGCATGGCCTGGATCGTGTTGGACTTGGCGATCAGGTCCTGCAGCTTGTCTTCGATCGTCGCGGCGCGGATACGCTCGGCGCGCAAGGACTCCGCGCGCTGCTTGGAAAAGAAACCGACAAAGGTCTCCCATCCCGTCTTGGAGCGCATTGCATCGAAATCCTTGGAGAAGCCGGATGTCACATCGTCGAGCCCCATGATCAGCTCGGCAATATTGGCATTCATCAGCTCCGTATGGGCGTGCACATCGTCAAGCGATGCCGTTTCGATATCCAGTGAAATATCGGTGCCCTGACTCATCTTGGAACGCGCCGTATCGATCCGTGAGGACAGCTCGGCGATCTTGCTCTGTGCTTCCAGAACCTCTTTCTTGGATTGTTCAATCTGTGCGTCGAGTGTCGACATGGTCTCTTCTCCTCCCGGGTCTGTCTGTTCGTTGGCGTCTACGGATAATGTAGGATGATTATTATCGATTTTCAATAAGACTCGGTGAGGATTTCGCGAAACCTGCCTTAGTCTTCATGGTCTATCCTGCGCCACGATCCTGTATTACGGCAAGCGCATTCATGCTCACAGGCTTCGCGCCAGCGGCCTTTATCGCGTTTTTGCCGCGCTCCGTCAGATCGCTTATGAATTTGAACTGGTCGCGCATATCGAACGGGTAGGCCTTGAGCTGGTAATGGGTAGCGAACTCGGTTTCTTTCAGGACGACGAGGACAGGGCGCCGGTAGTCCAGATATGCACTCGTCAGGGCAATATCGGTCAGCCGGGCTCTAACGGCGGCGGCATCGTGGCTAGGCTCCACATAGAAATGGGCCACGCACATAAGCGTCTGCGCACCGGAATTGGCATTGGAAATATTGTTCGACCAGATCGAATCGTGCGGCACGGTGATGATGTCGTCCGATGGGGTTCGTAGCCGGATGGCCCGCATACCCAGACTGATGACTTCGCCGTAGTCGCCGTCCACTTCGACCCAGTCACCGGGGCCGTAGGGCCGCTCGAAAATGGCGACGATACCGGCGATCAGGCTGCTGACATAATCCTTGAAGGCAAAACCGATCGCCACACTGGCCGCACCGGCAATAACCAGAAAATTCTGTAGCGTAATGTTGAAGATAAGCGGGATGATCCAGAGCAGGGCCGTCAGGATAATGACCATGCGCAGGATCGGAACGGCGCGAAGTAGATAAAGGCGGAGCCGGCTCGGACCCCGATCGGCCAAGAACGGGATGGTCCGCCGGACGACCCAGATGGTCGCGAAACTCAAAAGCAGGATCAGGGCGATCTGGACGAAGCTGATATCCTGCAATTCGTTGAACAGGCTGGCCGCTTTTTCTTGTGTCGCGTCGAGTGTCTCGTCCATTCTGGCCTCCTACAACACGTCCAGCGGGTAGCCATTATTGCGCAGTCCGTCCCGGATCGTCGGATATGCGGCAGGAATGCAGCGGTAAAGCCCGTCCGTCTCGTCGATCAGGCCATCGCGGAGCAGGGAACTCAGCACATTGGTGTAGGATATGAGCGGCACTGTCCGGTCGATATTGGCCTGCGTCAGCCCGCCATGGATGAGCAGGGCATGCAGGACCAGAAGCGCATTCTGGTCGCTGCGGTCCGGAAGGGAGACGCTGCGTGGTCGGGTGACCCAGATGGTTTCGGGGTTTGACGGATCCTCCTTCGGCGCTGCGTCCGATGCGTCGGTCGCGTCGTCGGTGTCGGCGGGTCTGGCCAGATGCAGCCCGTCTCGCCAGAGATGCCAGGCGACCCAGGGAATGCCGAAACTGCGCCGGGCCAAATCCGTCATATAGGCGGAAATCTCGTCGTCTCCGTCACCGTTTCCGAACACGTCTGCGCCACTATCGACCGCGCGAAAGCATAGCCGTTCGGCGCGTTCGTCCGACACATCATCCGGCAGTGTGCCGAGTGCAAGACGGCCCAGCCAGTTCCGCAGGCGGTGCCGGTTGAAGGCGCGAAAGGTGATCGGCTCGCTCAACACAAGATCGATCTCGCAGCTCTTGCGTAGAAACTGCCAAGCCCAGCTATTGCATCCGATCAGCGCGCGGCGTCGAAAGCCCGCCAGCCCCCGGATCAGTTCGCGGACGGCGCTCAGGCCCTGCGGCGTTCGCAGGAACCGGTCTTCCAGACGCGGAATGATCAGGGGCGGTTGATCGGGATCGTTCAAACCTTCCAGTTCCGCCGGATCGCGGTCGGCTGAAAACAATTCCAGATCGTTCTGCCGGGCCCAGACACTCAATATGTCGTCCCGCTCGCAGGGCGGCAGAACGACCATCTGTAAGGGCTGCACCGCATTGGAAGACGCCGCCCAGTCTTGCAAGGTCAGATCCAGTTCGGCCATCAGGGGATGGCTGGCGGGGGGCGGTGCTAGACGATCCAGCAAGGACGGCTCTACCGAAACAAGCGTCTCCATATCGACGGCGGACTGCTCGCGCCGCCCGCGCAGGCGTTCCAGCAATGCGGTGCGAACCCGGTCGATACCATGATCGACAGGCGTGCTCGGCCAGTCATATTTGCCTAGAGGGCGGAACGGAACAATGACGGGTTCGGTCAAGGTGTCGGCATATCCAACTGCGCGCGCCAGCGGGCGACTTGTTCACAGACCCGGTCCGGTGCCGTGCCGCCATAGCTCATGCGGCTGGTCGCACTAGCAAGGGGCGACAGTACAGAAAAGACATCGTTCGTAATCCGCGGTTCGACCGTTTGCATGTCCGCCAGTTCAAGCCCGTCCAGCGCCAATCCTTTATTCTCTGCCATCGCCACGATCCGTCCAGTGACATGATGGGCGTCGCGGAACGGCATATTCAGCCGCATCACAAGCCAGTCGGCCAGATCGGTCGCCGTGCTGAAGGCCGCGCCTGCGGCCTCGGCCAAACGGGCTTCGTTCGGGGCCATGTCGCGAACCATACCCGCCATAGCGCGCAGGGCGAGTTCCAGGCTCTCGAACGCTTCGAACACCGGTTCCTTGTCCTCCTGCATGTCCTTGGAATAGGCCAGCGGCAAGCCCTTCATCACGATCATCAGCGCCGTCAGGCTGCCCATGATACGCCCAACCTTGGCGCGCACGAGCTCTGCCGCGTCTGGATTGCGTTTTTGCGGCATGATGGAGGATCCGGTCGTGAATGCATCCGACAGAGCGATAAAGCGGAACTGGGCACTGGTCCAGATCACGATCTCCTCGGCAAGACGCGACAAATGCGTCGCACAAATCGATGCGGCTGCCAGCGCTTCCAGTGCGAAATCCCTCGCCGAGACCGCATCGAGCGAATTGGCCATCGGGCGATCGAAACCCAGCGCCTCTGCCGTCATGTCCCGGTCGATCGGATAGGGCGTACCGGCCAGCGCCGCTGCGCCGAGGGGGCTCTCATTCATGCGGGTGCGGCAATCGCGCATCCGGGAGCGGTCGCGCGCGAACATTTCGAGATAGGCCATCATATGGTGGCCGAAAGTGACGGGCTGGGCGCTCTGCAAATGGGTAAAGCCTGGCATGATGGTGTCCGCATGGGCGTCGGCCTGATCGAGCAAGGCCGCCATCAGGTCGCCGAGCAGATGATCGAACAGATCAAGTGACTTGCGCGTCCAGAGGCGGAAATCGGTCGCGACCTGATCGTTGCGCGAGCGTCCCGTATGCAGTCGTCCGCCGGCATCGCCGATCCGCTCTTTCAGTCGCGCTTCGACATTCAGGTGAATGTCTTCCAGCTCTTCGGAGAAAGGAAAGTCGCCCGCTTCGATTTCGGCAAGAATGGCGTCCAGACCGGACAGGATCGCATCGCGGTCAGCGTTGGAGATAATGTTCTGCCGCGCCAGCATCATCGCATGGGCCTTCGACCCGGCAATATCTTCGGCCGCCAGTTTCCGGTCAAAGCCGATCGAGGCATTGATCGCCTGCATGATGTCGGACGGTCGCGCGCTGAAGCGACCGCCCCACATGCTCTGGCCTTGCTCGGCCCTGTCATTCGGGCCTTGGGGAGTCTCACTCATGACGCGCTCGGATAAGGGCCCGATGGACCAGTTCGATATGCGTGTAGCGGGTGCAGCCTGTCAGGTGAAGCGGTCTTCTACTCTGTGTCCGCGATCAGGCCGCGAAGCCGCTCGATCATGATCACGGCGTTTTCATTATCGGGGTCTAGCGCGAGCGATGACTGGTAGGCGGTGATCGCCGCCTCATGTTGGCCAGCGGTCGCGCGTGCGTCTCCCAGCCCGTAGATGGCGTCGGCATCTTGCGGAAATAGGTCGACACGAAGCTGGAAGAGTTGTGTCGCTTTATTAAGCTCACCCTCTTCCAGCAGGCGATAGGCTGCCCGTCGCATGAACCGCTTGCTGAAATAATCTTCAACCGCTTCGCCGTTTAGTTGCGTCGCGGGATGGCGAAGCTGATCGATCATGTGCTGGGCCGCGACGATGTTGCCGTCATGCATATATCCGCTCATCGCTGCGGCGATGTCGCTGGGGTGGAGCCGGGCGTCCGGATTATCTGTCAGCCATTGCGTCGCACCGGCCAGCCCTTCAGCGCGATAAGCCGCCAGCCAGGCCTCGACAGGGCGCGTAGCTGGAACATGAACGACCCCGGATTTCACCACGGTAACGCCAGCCCTGAAATGAACAGGATCTGCAAATGGGTTCTGCTCAAACAGAACCATATCGGCAGGACGTCCTACGGCAATGCTTCCGGCCCGGTCATCGATGTTCAGAGCCCGCGCTCCGTTGATGGTCCCGATCCGTAAGACATCGGCGATGGGAATGCCGCTCCTGGCAAGCAGTTGCAATTCGGCCAGCGCGGCTTCGCCACCATTGCTGGCATCCGTGCCCAAACGGATCATGACACCGGCCTCATGCGCGCGCCGGACCTGCACCATCACATTCAGAAAGGCGGCGCGGGCATAGTCCGGATCGACGAAGTCTGGACGGATATCAGGCTCGCTGCGCGGGGGGTAAGGATCAAAGCCCGAATAGACGTCGCTCTGCCCCGCATTTGCGGCAAGCACGTTCAGCGCTGTGCTTATGCTCGAACGGGTTTCGGCCAGACGGTCAATCAGCAGGTCCATGTCGGCCCGTAGCGTGGGTGTGCGCTCAATAACGTCATGATAAAGGGTAAGCCCCCGTGTCCACTCATCAAGCGTTTCATGGTCGCGCAACTCTGTCTGTTGACGGATCAAAGCAATCATCGGGTCGGGACTGCTGACACTGCGGGTCAGCGTGAAGACATGCTCGAAATTGCGCAGACCATCATCGATGGCATCTGCAATGTTCACGAACCCATTATCGATATGCCCATAAGGCGTAACGCCGAGCTTGGCGGCCTCGTCAATGGCCGCAGTGAGTTCAGGTCGTTCCAGTTTCCAGTAGAGCTTGATGCGCCGCGCGCCCTGGTCGCGATAGCGCCGAACCTGCGCGCGCGCCTCATCGGGTGAGGCGACGAGAACGTGGTGGGGCGGCGGCGTCTCGTCCCAATCATGGGTGGAGCCGATGGACCCAGCAACCAGCACCATGTCTGGACGGTGCGCGACGGGCGTGTTCTGCCATGCGACCAAGGTCGGGACCCAAGCCGGAGGTTGACCCATTTCGGCAACCGTCGTTACCCCATGGTCGAGATAGGTCTGGGCCAATCTGGGCCAGTCCTTTTCGCTCAATGTCCGGGTGGCGATCACCTGATGTCGCATATGAATATGGGTGTCGATCAGGCCGGGGATCAGCAGGCGGTCATTGCCGTCAATAATCTGCGGGGCCGATTCAGTGTCCGATACGGAACGAATGGCCACGATGACGCCATCTTCGATGAAGACAGACTGGTCTGGCACGACCTTACCTGTCTCACTGTCGAAGAGGCTGACATCGCTTATGATGAGGTCAGGGCTGTCGGCCTTTGACGGGCCACAGCTACAGATCAGAGCAGCACATATAAGCGGCGCGGCCCACCGAGCGGGTCCTGAATGTCTCATCATCTCGCCTCCTTATCAGGCCAGATAGCGATAGCAGGTCGGTCAGGTCGGTCGCGTCGATTTGTCGGAAAAAGCTGGTCGATTTCCGTTTATCACCCAGCAGAGGGCTTTTTTCGGAAAGTTGACGGCGTAACCCCGACATGAGTCTTGAACGCCCGGTTGAACGGCGAGAGAGAGCTGAAGCCGTGATCCAATGCGATCGTCAGGATCGGCAAATGGGCCTGATCCGGATCGCGCAGCGCCCGCTTGATGTCGGCAATCCGGTAGCTGTTGATGAAGCTGCTGAAATTGTCGTGGCCGAGCCCGTCGCCGATCGTCTCGCGCAGTTGCGTTTCGCTGATGCCTAACCGGTTCGCCAGATCGCCAATGCTCAATCCCGCTTCGAGATAGGGTTTTCGCTGTGTCATCTCTGCTTCAAGCACTACCATACGTCGCCTCAGCGCGTCCGGCAGCCTGTCCTCCGGCGGAGGCGAGGCCGCGCGTGTTGCGGAAAACAGAAGCGCATCTTCCGGTATATGGATCAGGTGGACGAACGCATAAAGTGTACCCATCCAGACGAGTGCGCCGCGTGCCGTAGGCAAGGCGTCTAGTGGCACGAGATAATTAGCCAGTGTGGAGCCGGCCGAGAACAGAACCAGAGCGACGGCAAATTGAAGGCGTGAGCGTCGACGTCGGTTGAGCATGTCGTCGCGGCGGTCCAGAAGCAGGCGCGTCACGATGTGGATGAGGATGATCAGCCCGAAGATGTTGGCGATCAGAGCAGCATGCCAGATCGGCAGGGACAGATCGAAACTGCGTCCGATATGGGAGGTCAACTTCGGCAGGCTGTAGCTGATCCCGATCAGAGCCGCGATTGGTCCGACGCGAACCGCGCGACTGAATAGGGTCATGATGAAGAGCCAGATGAGGGGCAGGTCGAACGCGGAAACCAGGCCGGCCAGACGGGTAATCCAGGATTGCGTCGCGATGTAGTCAGGCGTGAAGTCGAGCAAGGACCCGATAACGCTTACGCAGGCAAGCTGCAGAAACACGCGGCTGCGCGATGGCAGCAGATCACGCTGTGCCATAAAGGCGATCAGAACCAGTATAAGGATCGCAGAGAAGCGGATCGCGGGATCGAAGAGGCTCATCATGACCTGAGGCTCTGGCCGTACGCCCTCACGGGCTGCGTCGCATTGCGCCAAATTGCCTGCGGGTCAGCTGTGGCCTTACCGTGCGTCACGCTTTATCCTGCTTTCATGTTCACGCTGACGAATGCCATCAGACTGATGATCTTGGCCGGCTTGCTGGCTGTTGCGCTGACGCTCGTCAAGGCTTGCCAGGCGCCGGAAGGTGCGTTGGAACGCTTCGGTGTCGATAGCCTGACGAAGTTGACGGTACTCGATAATCCACCCCTGCAATCCGGCGCCACATTTCAGACGCCGACAGGCACGATGACGCTGGAGGATGTCCGCGGCAAAGTTGTGCTGGTCAATGTCTGGGCGACCTGGTGTGCGCCTTGTGTCGTCGAAATGCCGAGCCTGGATGAGTTGGAGCGGATGCGTGGGGGCGAAGATTTCGCCGTCGTGCCGATCAGCCTCGACCGAACCATGGAGGAGATAGAGACATTTTATGCGCGTATGGAGCTATCGGCGATCCCGATTATTCATGATCCGAATTACAGCGTGAATGCGCAACTGGACCTGCCGGGTCTGCCGACATCGATCCTGTATGACCGGTCCGGTCGCGAAGTGGCGCGCTTGCCCGGTGAGGCGGAGTGGGTGAGTACGGAAGCGCTGGCCCTGATCGATTATCTGATCGCACAGTGATGCCCACGCCGCCCGGCGCACAGCGTCGGCCAGGGAAAATATCAGTCAGGGATTACGTCTCGGCTCATCCCTAACGCGGGGTGATGATGGCCACGCGCTGATTGCTGATTCCACGCGTCCCATAGCCTAGTGGGCGCGTCCGCTGACGCAGCGGGCTGTTCGCATCGCGGTAGAGATAGCCCTGATTGCGAATGCGTTCATCCTCCTGGCGGGCCTGCCGCTCAGCCTGAGCGGCTTGCTGGCGCAGACGCGCCCGTTCAAGAGCGATCCGCTCGCGCTGAACACGGGTTTGCGCAGCCGTGGCGGGCGAGACCGATGGCAGTGGAGCATAAGTATGCCGGACGACCCTGACGCCATTTTCACAGCTCACGCTGGATGAGCTGGCCGTGGACGGCCCGCATTGCGCGTAACTGGCGACCGGCAAGGCCACCAAAAAGGTCGACGCAGCAGCGATAAGGGCAATTTTCATGGCGATAGTCTCCATCGTGGGGAAGCGTTGCCATGCAGGTTCTGTGCCGGATCGCGAAACCAATCCAGTCTGCGCCTATTCGGCTGCTGCGAGGAGACTGGGCGCGCTCAATGCATCCAGCGAGACTATCAGGTCGGCGATAATATCGTCCACCGCTTCCAGTCCGACCGACAAGCGGACCAGCCCGTCCGAAATACCGTGCCTGATCCGCTCTTCCGGCGTGTAGGGACTATGCGTCATAGAGGCGGGATGCTGGATCAGCGTTTCGGCATCGCCAAGCGACACGGCGCAATGGATCATGGACAGGCCGTCGATCAGGGCTTTCCCGGCCTCGATACCGCCATGCAGTTCCAGGGCGATCATGCCGCCATAGGCCGGTCCGGCCTCAGTCGTCATCTGCAGATCCGCCAACTCGCGTTGCGCGAAACTGGACAGTCCGGGATAGAGGACGCTTGCGACGGCAGGATGCGAGGCGAGCGCCTCGGCAACCGTCTGAGCGCTGGAGCAGTGGCGCTCCATCCGCAGTTCCAGCGTCTTGAGGCCGCGCAATATCAGCATGGCCGTCATCGGCGCCATCACGGCGCCCGTCATGTCCTTCAGTCCGTACAACCGGATTTCGTCGATCAGCTCTTTGCAGCCGACGACGATGCCGCCGACAAGATCCCCGTGTCCGCCCAGATATTTGGTTGCCGAATGCACGACCAGATCCGCGCCGCGTTCGATCGGACGCGTCAGCACGGGTGTCGCATAGGTGTTGTCGACCATGACCAGCGCATCGGCGGACTTGGCAATCTTCGCGATGGCATCGATGTCGACCAGACGCATATTCGGATTGGCGGGAGTTTCGAAATAGACGACTTTCGTCCGGTTGCTGATCGCCCGGCGAAGCGTATCCGGTTCGGTCAGATCGCAATGAGTGACGATCACGCCGAACTTTTCCAGCCCGTGATGCAGGAAGGAGAAAGTGCATCCATAGAGCGTTTCGTCGACGATGATTTCGTCGCCTGGCTGCAGAATTGTCCAGAGGCTGGCCGTGATCGCACCGATGCCCGATCCTGTGGCCAGTCCGGCTTCCGCCCCTTCGAGCGACGCCATGCGCTGCTCCAGCAGATCGAGTGTCGGATTGGATATGCGCGAATAGACGTGGCCGGGTGCCTCTCCGGCGAAAATCGCGCCGCCTTGATCTGCGGACCCGAATACGAAAGTCGATGTCATGTGAACGGGCGGGGCGAGCGATCCGCCATGATCGAGCGGATCGTAACCGTGATGGATGGCCCGTGTGGCAAAGCCGGATGGTGAGTTTGAATCGCGCATGCCGAAGGCTCCGATGGAAATCGTCGAGTGGCTTATGTGCTATTTTCAGCAGCATTATCGTGCTAATGTTGTCTAGTTAAGGCATTGATTAGCATGAAGTGTCAAAAATGGATGCGATAGACCGGAGACTTGTCAGAGCTTTGCAGCGCGATGGGCGCATGACCAATCGGCAGCTGGCCGATCATGTCGGCCTGTCGCCTTCGCCCTGCCTTCGCCGCCTCAAGGCTCTGGAAAGCGCTGGCGTCATTCGCGGCTATCACGCTGAGATCGACCCCGATCTCTATGGGCTACCGATCACCGTGTTCATTCGCGTCCGGCTGGAGCGTCACGACGAAGATACGGTCAATGGGTTCGAGGCGAAGGTCCGCGCCAATGACAATATCGTCGAATGCCACGTTATGACGGGGCAGGCCGATTATCTGTTGCGCGTGATGGTCGCGGACCTGTCCGACTATGAACGCTTCGTGCGCCATGATCTGCAGCGGATCGGTGGGATCGCATCGATCGATACAAGCTTCGCCTATGGGCAGGTCAAACGCCGTGCGGCCTTTCCTTTTGTTGGTCGCTAGCGCTTGTTCAGTGCCAGTGAGGCATCTGTACGGATGATGTCGAATGTCGCGCGTGGCGCAGCAGCATAATCCAGGCTGAGGATATTATCGACGGCGATGAAGGTGGCTTTCGCCTCGTCCCTGTCCAGTGACAGGTCGATATAGCCTTTGCCATCCGGATCATGATGGCGAACCATTGGGTTGCGCTCTGCGAGCAGCGCCGAGTAGGTCGAGGCTTCGGGTCCGAAATAGCTCGATGAGCCCGGTGAGGTCACGGCGTTCGTGCCGAGTTCAACACCCATACGGCGCCCGCTATTATCGCGCAGCTCATTCGCCCACCATTCATGCGTATCGCCCGTCAGCACGATCAGGTCGGTCGCTCCGGCTTCTGCCATGGCGGCGTAAAACCGCTCCCGCGCAGCCGGATAGCCGTCCCACGCATCGAGGTTGAGCGGAATGTCGAGCGTGGTCAGGGCGATGAAGTCACGAATTTGCGGCACGACCTTTTCCAGCTCCGCAATGGCCGGTGAATCCGCAATCGGTGTCAGGTTGGGAGTGGTGACTTCCGCCATGATGATCTGATTGGCGAGCACGCGCCAGCGTGTGCCGGATGCAACCGATTCCGTCATGGTCTGGGTCAGGCGCTCGGACTGCGGTCGTCCCAGCAATTCACGCGAAGGGTCAACCAGATCGACCGTCTTGAATTTTTCCAGGCCCTCCGGGGTCGCCAGCTCCGCACCTATCACAGCATAATCGAGCTGTTCCGAGCGCGCCATGAGCCGGGTTTCCAGCGTCGCCAACGTGACCAGATCACCCCACTGAAAATCACGGATCAGTTCTTCCGCAGCCTGACCGCGAGCCGGGTCGCGCACAGGCATCCATTCATAATAGGCTCGCAAGGCCGCACTGCGACGCTCATTCCAATCCCCTTCGCCGAGATCGTGATTTTCCGCGCCGCCTTCCCAGCTATTATTCGTCGTTTCGTGGTCATCCCAGATCGGGATCAGCGGATGGGCCGCATGCATGGCCTGGCTGCCCGCATCGGATTTATACTGGGCGTGACGGGTCCGGTAGTCGGACAGAGTCACGATCTCCTTGTCCGGCTGATGCTCCCGCCCGATCTGTCTGGACACTGCGCCGCCATAACCGGCCGTGCTGTATTCATAGATGTAATCGCCCAGATGGATGACGGCGTCGACATCATCGCGTTGCGCAATCGCGTCATACACATTGAAATGGCCGAACGCGTAATTGGAACAGGAGACGACGGCGAAGCGAGCGGCGCTCACCATTCCTGTCGGCAAGGTCCGGCTTCGCCCGGTTGGGGATACGGCGTCGCCGATCAGGAACCGGTAGTAATAGGTCTCGCCGGACCGGAGCGACCGCGTCTCGGCCTTGACGGTCCAGTCACGCTGGGCGCTGGTGCGTGTGTCGCCGCGATAGGCAATGTCGGTAAAGTCCGCATTCGTCGCAATTTCGTAACGCAGATCAACCGCACCCGCTGGCGCGTTGACCCATGTGATCCGCGTCCAGATCAGGAAGCCATTTTCAGACGGCTCTCCGGACGCGACGCCATGGTCGAACTGCGCTCCGTTCGGCTCCGCGCGCGTGCCAGTGCCGGTCGTGGTGCAGGCGCTCAGCCCTGTGGCCAGACCGCCGAGTAGCGTACTGCGCAGCGCGCCCCGTCTCGAAATCCGCATCCGTCTCTCCCATCCTGCGATCAGTCGTTACTGTACGGATTGTCGTGACAGTCTGATGTCATCAGGCTGATGTTATCAGATCGTTTTACAACCTACTCCGCAGACGGGCCCTCGAAGTCGCCGCCCATGGAGCGCCAGGCGGCCGTGATGATTCCGCCCTGATCGATGAAGCCGTCCAGATCGGCCATATCGGCGAGCGGTTCGGCGTCTATGATCTCCTGCAGGGACTTGCCCGCCATCTTGTGTTCGCTGACGCGGTTATAGATGGCCTGCAGCCTGTCGCGTGCTGCGGTGAGCCCATCGCGATCCGTGATCGGTCCGTGTCCAGGAATGATCACGGTGTCGGCGTCGGCCATGGCCAGAACCTTGTCGTGGGCCGCGATCATACCCTGCATCGATCCGCCACTATCGACATCGACGAAGGGAAACATGCCGAGGAAAAGATTGTCGCCCATATGGACGACATTGGGTTCTTCGAACAGGACGATCGTATCGCCGTCCGTATGGGCTGACGGGACGTGAATGGAGCGGGCCGTAATGCCGTTGAAATGCAGGCTCGCCTGATCGGTGAATGTCACGACAGGCCAGAAGTCTTCGTTCTTGGCCTCGTTCATCCGGCCCCAAGCCTTGTTCATATAGCTGGTGCCCATGCGTGTCCGGACATTCTCATGCGCCATAATCATGGCGCCGGCCTCTTTCATCTCCGGGTTGGACCCGGTGTGATCGCCGTGCAGATGGGTATTGATAACGAAGAGGAGATTGTCGTTCTCGCCGGCAATTTGCTGCACATGATAGAGGATTTCCTCGGCGTTGCGGGCGAACTTGTCATCGATCAACACGACACCGTCCGGACCGGAACTGACACCGATATTGCCGCCGGATCCGAACAGCACATGCAGATTATCCGTGATTTTTTCGACGCGCAGTTGCGGGTCTTCCGGGGCCGGGCGCTCGACGGTGTGGGAATGCTGATCATGGGCGCTTGCGACAAGCGGAGACGCACTGCTCATCACAAGTGTGGCGACGGACAGCAGAAGAATGCGGGTCATGGGTGGCTCCTAGGAAGCAAGAGAGAGGCGCGCGCCCGGCGGGAGAACCCGGTCTGGACAGGCGTGATTGTCGATATGGGCGCGAATATTGATGAGAACCTTTTCACCCATTTCACGGCGGCTCTCATGTGTAGACGATCCGATGTGGGGGGCGAGAATCACATTCTCGAGACCCAGAAGTGAGGGGTGCGGTCGCGGCTCGTCCTCATAGACGTCCAGACCGGCTCCAGCGAGGCGGCCTTGTGCCAGCGCGTCGGCCAGCGCGGCTTCGTCGATGATCTCGCCGCGTGACGTGTTGACCAGATAGCTGTCCGGTTTCATCAGGGCGAGCGTGCGCCCGTCGATCAGGTGCCGGGTGGAGGGCGTCAGCGGCGCATTGATCGACAGGATGTCGATTTCCGTCAGCATATCTTCCAGCGTATCATGCCACCGCGCATCCAGCGCCCGTTCCATGGTTTCTGGGACGCGCTGACGATTATGGTAGTGCACGGACAGCCCGAAGGCGTGGGCGCGGCGTGCGACGGCGCTGCCGATCCGGCCCATGCCCAGAATGCCGAGCCGTTTGCCCCGGACGCGGTGCCCGAGCATATGCGTCGGGCCCCAGCCATCAAACCCACCGGCGCGCATCCGTCGGTCCCCTTCGACCAGTCGTCGCGGCACGGCCAGGATCAGCGCCATGGCCAGATCGGCCGTATCTTCGGTCAGTACACCTGGCGTGTTCGTCACGGTGAGACCGCGCGCATGCGCGGCGGCGACATCGATGTGATTGGTACCAGCCCCAAAATTGGCGATCAGGCTCAGCTGGTCCGATGCGGCGGCAATGACATCGGCATCGATTGTGTCGGTCACGGTCGGGACGAAGACATCGCAATGCGCGATCGCCTCCTGCAGCGCCGTCTGGCTCATCGGCGTATCGTCGGTTCGCAGCACGACATCGAACAGTTCGCGCATGCGCGCTTCGACAGGATCCGGAAGGCGTCGGGTTACAACCACACGCGGATTCGGGATCGGGGAGCGGGATGTTACCATAGGTCTCTTGTGGCCCGGCAGCGCCAGCGGAGCAAGACCCATAAGCGAAGGTTTGAACCGCCAGATCGCGACTGTTTAACGCGGATTTAACGCTGATCGGTAATGTCTGTCCCATGCGGATCCGATTCCCGTCCAGTCTTGTCAGCGCCACTATCGGGCTGGTTGTCGCGACCTGCTTAGCGGCTGCTGTGGTGGCCGGGGATGGATCGCCGCAGACGGTGGCGCAGCCAACAGCGCAGACGATGGTTGTGGTGCAGCCTGTACCAGCGCCTTTATCCGGGTTCTACCGTGTTTCTGCCGATCAGACGCCGTCGGGCTTTCCGGTGCCGCGCTATGTCAGCCTGAAGTTCGGCAAGGTGAATGCACGCACGGGACCCTCGCGCAGCCATCCCGTCGCCTATCAGTACCGACGCCGTGGATTGCCGCTGATCGTAGTTGCCGAAACCGAGATGTGGCGCAAGGTTCGTGACATTCATGGTGATGAGGCGTGGGTTCGCAAGCCAGCCCTGTCGGGCGAGCGATTTGCCATGCTGACGGGGGAGGCGGTGTTGCGCGCCAAGACGGAGGCGGATTCGCGCCAGCTGGCGCGGATCGAACGGGGCGCGCTGGTGGCGCTGGAAGATTGCAAGACAAACGGTATCTGTCGTGTGCGGACGGCGGGGGGTCTTAAGGGTTACGTGCCGCAGCGTCTGCTCTGGGGTGCCCAGCCGCTCGACTGAGCCGCTTTTTTCCAACACGCGCGTCAGCCCTAGAAGCGTTTCAGCAACCGCTCCAGATAGTCCTGTTCCTGCTGATTGCGTTCGGCCTCGGCAGCGCGGCGGCGTAGTTCCTCGATGATTTCGCGCGACCGCTCCGCATTGTCGCGCGGATCAATGTCGGCTTCGGCATTGTCAGAATCGAGCGTGCCGGTCTGGCGGCCCAGCGGATCCGTCGCCTCGCCATCCGCACTTGCGTCATTCTCCAGCTGTCGGGCCAAGGCATCCCCCGCCGATCGCAGCGCGTCGATCGCCTCGGCTTGCGCCTGACGCGATCCGCGCAAATCGCCGCGACCCAGCGCAGCTTCGGAGTCGCGCATGGCATCGCGCGCGCGGCCAAAGGCCTCGTCGGCATTCTCATCGGCGCCAAAGCCCTGTCCGCCTTGCTCCGCCTCTCCCTCACCGGGCGTATCGCCGCCCTGTTCCTGTCCACCTTGTTGTTCACCAGCGCCGCCCTCATCCTGGAGCGCATCGCCCGGCTGTGATCCCGGCTGGTCGCCGGACTCATCGCCCAGACGGTCCTGCAGCCCCTCGATCATCGCTTCGATTTCGGCTTGGCGCTGTGCCAGCGCTTCGGGGGACTGGCTTTCGCCTGTGGGCGTTTCGCCGATCTGTTCGCGGAATTCGTCGCGTTCGGCCTGACGGGTTTCGTCCTGCAATTCGCGCTGCTCGCCAAGGCTCTCGGCCAGTTCTTCGAGCTGTTGCCGCATTTCTTCGCTCATCTCGCTATCGCCGGAGGGCTCGCCGCCTTCGCCGCCGCCGCCCGGTGAGAGTTGCAGCTGCAGATTTTCAAGCAGTTCGGCCAGTTGCGTCAGGGCCCGGCGCGCGCCTTCCGTGTCGCCAATACGGTTGGCTTCCTCGATCGCGTCGAGCAGTTCCTGGATCTGGTCGACCGATCCAAGGGCCGGCCCGTCGCCGCCACCGCCTTCACTATCGGCAATAGTCGCATTTCGGCGCAGCTCTTCCATATAGGCGTCCACAGCCTGATTATAGCGGGTGAACAGCGCATCAATTTCGCGTTGCGGGGCACGGCGCGCAATGCCTTCGTTCAGCGCCTGCTGGGCCTCCTGCATTTCCTGCAGGGCCGTGCCCAGGACGCCGAATTCCGCCCGGATGGCCAGCTTCCACAGATGATCCGGCAGGCCGTTCAGCGCCTCTGCCGAGCGGGCATAGCGGATCGATTTCCCGGCATGGCGCAGTCCGATATAGACGACAGGGTCGTTGAACAGGGCCGGATCGGGCGCGACCGTGACGGCTTCGATCAGCAAGGCTGCGCGCTGTATGGGAGCCGGGGCGCGGCCCATGCGCCACTCATCCTGATAGGTGTCGAAGCTGCCGTCCGACGCGTCCATGTCGGGATGGCCAGGCGGCGGAGGGGCATAGTCCCCCGCACCGGCGAGCAGCAGGCCGCGATGTTCGATGATCGCCTTGGCCAGCGGTTCGACGAAAATCTTGTCCGGCACCGTCGTGTAGAATGGCTCGCTGACGCCGTGCTGTCCGGCTCCATCGACGGCGACCAGTCGTGCGATGACTTTCCGACCTGCCAGCGGGTGACGGGTCAGATCCAGTTTCAGGGACCGGTCGGATGCCTGGGCGAACGGCGGCGTGTCCGTGTCGACGGTTGTAGTGGGCCCGTCAAACGCTGTTTCGGCATTCATGCCGTCCGTCAGTTCGACCATTTCCAGCAGGACGCGGTCCACCCCGTAATCATCGACGGCGTCCATGACGAGGACGAGGCGGTCGCGCTTGTCGGTCTCGGGGGGGTTGGTCGAATCGATCACGGGCGGTGCATCCGGTGTGGCATCGATGGTGAAGCGTTTCAGTCGCGGTCCGATCCGCCAGTCCAGCGTCCCGGACCCGTCAATCAGCGTGCGGACTTCCGTCCCGTTCCGGCCGAGCCGTTCCGGGGTCAGGAAGCGCGCCCCATTCGGCCCGGTAAAGCGGGGACGGGGCAGGCCGCGTGCGCCGGATGCGCGCACCACCAGCATCGATCCGACCGGTGCCTGGAGGGTCAGGTCGCCTTGCGCATAGATGGGCGGGCGGCCTGTATAATCCGGTGGATCGATCCAGGCTTCAAAGGTGACACTATAAGGGTTAGTTGGCGGCAATATGGTCGGCATGATTGACCGGCGCAGCCGCTCCGTGCCGAATCCCCAAGCCAGAAACAGGGCCAGAATCATCAGGATCGGCGCCACAAAACGCAAACCATACCGGTCGATCGGGGAGAGCGCTGGCGTGCGCCCGATGCGCCGGATCGCTGCAGATTGATCGCGAGCGCGTTCCCGATGGGCGGGCCACAGATCGGGGGCTAGAACGGCCTGATCTTGCAACGTATCGAGTGGACGATGCGACAGACCGGCGGTGGCTTCCAGCCGCCGCAGCGCATCGGACCGGGTCGGTATGGGCAGGCGCGATGCCGCAACCGCGCCGCGCCCGATCAGAACCAGCACGACCAGCAAGGCGAGGGCCCGCAAAGGATCGCCAACTACTTCCCATAGGCCGAGAATGCTCGCCGCGATGAACAGGGACAAAGCCAGTGCAGACAGAGCCAGTGTGGGCGCGTAACATTCCCAGATCAGCCGAGCGCGCGCCAGCCGGGCAAGGCGGGTCAATCGAGGCGGCAATTCCGGCGAGACAGTCGGCACGAGAAAATCCCTAGCCCAGCCCGGTCAGACTTGTCCCATAAAATTTCAGTCACACCTGCCTACTTGTCCCCGGCGATAAATGCCGGGAACGATTTGGTTTGCAGGCAGACGCCCTTCTCCAACCGGAGGCGGTATCCGGCATCAGACTGGATCTGAACCCTCATCGTCAGGAATGACACGAGGCGCAGGCTTTGCCCCGTGATCGGAGCAAAAGGAGAGTGTCGTTTCGTCGCGAAAGCCAAGCACACTCGCAAGCGGGTCTGTTCAGGATCAGTGTATCGGCTGGAACGGTCTCACGAACAGCCCGTAACGACGGGCGACCCGCTCAAAGGCGCATTCCACCGCCCGCAGCACCGAGATCAGGCTCCCTCATGCCAACTACAGACGGCGCAAGGTTGACGTGGCCGCAAAGAGGGTGGACGCTCAGCGAAAAAAAGGGGCTTAGCTCTCTTCCAGACGGACCAGTGCCTCTCCGTCATCGACAAGTTGGGCCGCTTTGGCCGTAACTTCGGCGACGATGCCGTCGCGTGGGGATTTGAGGGTCATTTCCATTTTCATCGCTTCGAGAATGACGAGCGGCTGGTCCGCTGTGACGGCGTCGCCTGGTGCGACAAGGATGGAGATCACCTTCCCGGGCATGGGGGCGCTGACCGTGTCGGCCCCGAGAGCGGCGTCGAGCAGGTCGGACGGCATGCCGACTTTCACGGCCCTGTCGCCGACACGTACGATCCCGGCTTTCGCTTTGCCGGGCCGCAAGGGGAGCTCGGTAACGACACCGTCGACATAGGCATGCATGCGTTGTCGCGTGGGCCCGTTGAGCCGCCAGCCAGAGACGGAGCCGAACGGCCCGCCTGTTTCCTTCGGGCCGACCCGTTTGGCCAGTTTCTCCAAACGCAGGGCCCGACTGCTCAGATCATGATCGGCAATGAAGTCCGTGTCGACATCACCCGCGCGGAAGCGGTCCGTCCTGAGCAGGGCCTGCAGAAACGCTGCGTTGGTCTTGACGGGGTGGGTCGATGTTCTGCTCGTGGCACGGCGCAGATGGTCGATCGCCTGTTCGCGGCTCGGGGCATGAACGATCAGTTTGGCGATCATCGGGTCATAATGACGGGACACCATGTCGCCGGGCTCGAATCCCGTATCGACCCGTACGTCATCGCCCGGCAGGCGGAAATGGTGCAGACGACCGACGCTTGGAGTGAAATCCGTGTCGGGATCCTCGGCGTAAAGCCGTGCCTCGATGGCGTGCCCCTCCAGCGTGATCGTGTCCTGTGCGGGCAGCGCCTCACCCTGAGCCACGCGAATCTGCCATTCGACCAGATCGAGCCCGGTAATTTCTTCCGTTACCGGATGTTCCACTTGCAGGCGGGTGTTCATTTCCATGAACCAGAAGCCGTCAGTACGAAGCTCCCCCGATCCGTCTACGATGAATTCAACCGTACCAGCACCGACATAATCGACCGCTTCGGCGGCGCGGATGGCGGCGCTGGTCATGGCGACGCGGACGTCTTCCGTCATGCCGGGGGCCGGGGCTTCTTCGATGACTTTCTGGTGGCGGCGCTGCAGCGAGCAGTCGCGCTCGAACAGATGGATGACGTGCCCGTGCCTGTCGCCAAAAATTTGCACTTCGATATGGCGAGGCGATAGGATGTATTTCTCGATCAGAACATGATCATTACCGAAAGAGGCGGTTGCTTCGCGCTGACAGGAGGCCAGCGCGTCCTTGAAGTCGCTGGCCTTGTCGACTTTGCGCATGCCCTTGCCGCCGCCGCCCGCGACGGCCTTGATCAGCACAGGATAGCCAATCTCGGACGCTTGGCCGGCGAGGACATCCGGGTCCTGATTTTCGCCCTGATAACCCGGCGTGACGGGAACTCCCGCTTCGATCATTAGCGCCTTGGCGGCATCTTTCAGCCCCATCGCTTCCATGGCTTCCGCGGACGGGCCGATAAAGGTGACGCCCGCTTTTTCGCAGGCGCGGACGAAGGCGGGATTTTCCGACAGGAAGCCATAGCCGGGATGGATCGCGTCCGCGCCCATCTTGGTCGCGGCGTCGATAATCTTGTCGATGACGAGATAGCTCTCGGCAGCCGGGGCCGGGCCGATGTGCACGGCTTCATCGGCGGTGCGCACATGCAGCGCGTCGCGGTCGGCGTCGGAATAGACCGCAACCGTGGCGATGCCCATCTCGCGCGCCGTGCGGATCACGCGGCAGGCGATCTCGCCACGATTGGCGATCAATATCTTTTCGATCTTTTTCATCTCGATCCTTTCTTTCTCATACGGAGAAAGATTGAGTCTTTTGCCGCGCGGACGCGCGCTTCGGCGAAATTTTGATCCCCCGGATCAAAAATGTCGCCTCACATTCTAAACACGCCGAAGCTCATATCCGGCACTGGCGCGTTAGCAGTAGCTGCGAGCCCCAGACCCAGCACCGTCCGCGTGTCTTCCGGCGCGATGATGCCGTCATCCCAGATGCGCGCGCTGGCATAATAGGGGTGGCCTTCCGCCTCATACTTGTCTCTGATCGGTTTCATGAAGGCTTCGCGCTGGTCGGCGTCCCAGTCGCCTGAGCCGCGTGCGACATCGGCCAGGACATTGGCGGCCTGTTCGCCGCCCATCACGGAGATGCGGGCATTGGGCCACATGAACATGAGGCGCGGTTCATAGGCGCGTCCGCACATGCCGTAATTGCCCGCACCGTAGCTGCCGCCGACGACGACGGTGAATTTCGGCACCTGCGCATTGGCGACGGCGTGAACCATCTTGGCTCCGTGCTTGGCGATACCGCCTGCTTCCGCCTTGGATCCGACCATGAATCCGGTGATGTTCTGCAGGAACAGGAGCGGGATTTTCCGTTGGCAGCAGAGCTCGATGAAATGCGCGCCCTTCATGGCGGACTCCGAGAACAGCACGCCATTATTGCCGAGAATGCCGACCGGATAGCCGTGGATTTCGGCAAAGCCGCAGACCAGCGTCGGACCATAGAGTGCCTTGAATTCGGTAAAGCGCGAGCCATCGACGATGCGCGCGATGATCTCGCGGCAGTCATAGGGCCTGCGAATGTCGGCGGGGACGACGCCGCCCAGCTCGTGTGCCGGGTAGAGTGGATCGTCGCCCTCGCCCGTCGGCAGGAAGTGCGGCTCGACCGGCTCAAGCGTTGCAATAATATCGCGCACAATGGCCAGCGCGTGATCATCATTGGCGGCCAGATGGTCCACTACGCCGGACTGGCTGGCGTGGAGCATGCCGCCGCCCAGGCTTTCCGCGTCGATCTCTTCGCCCGTGGCGGCCTTCACCAGTGGCGGTCCACCGAGGAAGATCGTGCCCTGATTGGCGACGATGATGCTCTCATCCGCCATGGCGGGCACATAGGCACCGCCCGCCGTACAGCTGCCCATGACGCAGGCGATCTGCGCGATACCTTCGCGGCTCATCTGCGCCTGATTGTAGAAGGATCGGCCGAAGTGGAAGCGGTCAGCGAACATTTCGGCCTGGCGCGGCAGGTAGCCGCCGCCGGAGTCCACAAGGTAGATGACGGGCAGGCGGTTTTCGCGCGCAATATCCTGCGCGCGTTGCTGCTTCTTGCCGGTCATGGAAAAATAAGTCCCGCCCTTTACGGTCGGGTCGTTGCAGATGACGATACATTCACGGCCTGACACCCGACCGATACCGGTAATGATGCCCGCGCCCGGCACCTCGAATTCATACATGTCATGGCCGGCGAGCTGCGACAGCTCCAGGAAAGGCGACCCCGGATCGAGCAGCCGTTCGACGCGCTCGCGCGGTAACAGCTTGCCGCGCGAGACGTGTTTTTCCTTCGCGCGTTCGGAACCGCCCTGCGCGTAATGGGCGACCAGACGTTGCAGATCATCGGTCAGGGCCTCCATGGCCGCACGGTTTTCGGCAAACTCCGGCGAGGTCGTATCGATCTTGGACTGAATGACAGGCATGGGCGCTGACTAGGGGGCGCGCAGGGGCAAGGCAATGCGGGATTTGCAAAGCCTATGGCAGACTGTGCCACGAAGCCGCGAAATGCGGACATGCGCCTCTGTTGTCATCGTCTCTTTTGGATACGCGCCTGGTCCGGCTTCACGCCCGCTTAACCATTACCGCGAACGCTTCGTGAAGACTGTCTGTCTATTGTGTGCCGGAGTGGAGGACGCATTGCGTTTGTCTTCCGGAAGGGCGCGGACTTTACATGATCAGACAATGGCTCAGCCAGACCCGGACCGATTACCGGTCATCGGATAAGGGCAATGTCGCCAGCATGACGGCGGTTGCTGCGCTGCTGTTGCTGGGCGCGATCGGCGCGGCGATCGACTATACGCGCATGGGGACGCTGAAGTCGCAATTGCAGAATGCGGTCGACAGTGGTGTTCTCGCAGCCGCTTCATTCGATAGCGAGTCCGATGACGCGCGCCGGCTTCACGGCGAACGCGTCGCAGAGGCGAATATCGCCAACCTGACGGGCATCCCGACGGATATTACCTTGAACATCGACAAAAGCGGCCTCGTCATCGGCACCGGGGAAATGACCTATCAGCCCGTCATGATGCACATGTTCGGCTTTGATACGCTGCCTGTCACGGCGCTCTCCGAAGCGATGGCGGAAGGCGGCGTGGTCGATGCCGAGATCGTTCTGGTGCTCGATTATTCCAGCTCGATGAACAGCAAATATGTGGCCATGCGCACGGCGGCGGTCAATCTCGTCCGGGATCTGAGCGCGAGTGATGATGCGGAGATCGAGTTCGGTCTCGTGCCTTTCGCGGAGGAAGTCTTCATGACACTGGATGGTCAGTATGCCGTCGGGGGTGTCCGGGGCGTGCCTTGGGTCGGCTGCACCATCAGCCGCCGCTGGCCCTTCGTGGTGAGCGACAAGACACCGAACGGATCGGCCCGCAGCAAATGGGGCGCGGGCGGGACGGATTGCGGGCAATATGTGCCGCGCTCGCTGGTTGTACAGCCGCTGACGGATAATCATGCCGCCGTGATCGCGCAGCTTCTGGCCATGCGTCCGCATCGCGGGACGAATACCTCGCTCGGTGCCGAAATCGGCTATCAGCTCATTTCGCCCAACCCGCCATTTGCCGCGTCTGAATTCAGCGGCGGCAAGCAGAAATTCATCGTCATGCTGAGCGATGGAGAACAGACCCGTCCCAGCTATGGCCCGGGGGACCGTCTGACGATGGATCAGGCCGCCAGCAATTTGCAGTCGATCTGCGACGCGGCGGCGTCGAACGGTGTCACGGTCATTACCGTGCTCTATGATACGAGCAGCACGCGGGCGCGCTCAGCCATGCGGAATTGCGCCTCCTCACCCGACCTCTTCATGGAGGCGACGTCCGGCAATATTTCAGATCGCTTCGCCATGATCGGCGAAATGGTCAAATCGGATATCCGGCTCAGCCGATAAATCGCCGAACCAGAGGCGGTCTACGCGCCCATTGCCTCCACATGGGCAGCCGTATCCGTATATTGCTGCATGGCTGCGATCTTGCCGTCCCGAACGGTGTAGCGATGGACAAAAGGCGCATTCATCGCCTTGCCAGTCGCAATAAAGCGGCCCGTATAGGTTCCGAACACGATGACCGTATCATCGGACAGGATGAATTCTGACGGCGTGGCCGTAAAATTCTCCCAGTCCCCGCCCAAACGTGCAAACAGGCCTGTCAGGATCGCCTCCGGGCCGACATAGGGGTTCTGGTCGGCATAGGGATTGCCCTGTGCTTCGTTCCAGACGATGTCGTCCGCCATCGTGCCGAGAACGCGCGGCATGTCGCCCGCCGCAAAGCCCTCATAGACCGTCTTCACGAGCGCGAGATTAACGCTTGTCTGTGTCATGATATGTCCTGCCCCTGTTGATCCCGAGTTTATTGAACTTGCCTTTGGGCGCAAGCTTATTCGGGCGATTGAGCGGGTTCCTGATGCCGGGGGTGCGCCCTGATGATCACACTCGCACGGTGGAGAAATCGTTCCAGCGAGCAGCCGAATTTGATCACTGCTTGACTATAAAGTGATAAGTGATAGTTTTTACTTATGGAAAATACTTTTCGGATGAGAGATCTGGAGGGCGCCTGCCAATTACCGGCCAGCGCCATACGTTATTATGTGCGCGAGGGCTTGTTACCCGAACCCGTTCGGCCGACGGCAAATTCCGCGCTCTACAGCGACATCCATCTGCAAGGATTGAGGGCGATTGAGCGGATCAAGCGGGTTGCACCGGAATTGCCTCTTGCGCAGCTGAAGCGCATTCTGGAGCTGGTCCGGAAAGGTGTCGAACCCGAAGTTGCCCTGTCTTTGCATCGGTCCGTTGGGTCCGGGGCTTCCTCAGACCGGCAATATAATACAATCGAGGATATGGCTGCGGCGGCAGATGTCGCGCCATCGTTCATCCGGCACCTCATGGACGCGGGTATTCTAGTGCCGATTTTTCACGCTTCAGCGCCAACCTTCAACGATATCGATCGGCAGCTGGTTCTGACCGTCAAGCCGTTCATGAGCGCGGTCCCGGATCTGATCGACAGAATGGCTGCGATGGCCGCATTGATCCGACAGGTGTCCGCGCTGGAAATGGATGTACGCGATCTGGCGTCCGGGGGCGCGGATGCGGAGCAGACCGCGCAGATCAGCTATCGCATGCAGGAATTTGCCAATCTCTGGCATGCCTATCTGTTCGCGCGCTTCAGATTGCGCGACATTGCGGCGCGTGGATTGGGCCCCGCTGAAATGCCTCACCACCGGAAATGAGAGAATAGCTATGAGCCGACGAGTAATACAGAGTCAGCGATTGATATTGGCCCTCAGTATCCTGGTTGTGCTGACGAGCCCGGCTTTGGCAGATGACTGTCAGGGCGTCGAAACTGAGCGCCAAGCGATTGAGGCCCTGATCACGCAAGGTGATCTCAAACAGGCGAAAAAGCAGGCCAAGGCGCTGACAGACCGGGCCGATGGCTGCGCAGCGGCGCATATGGCTCTGGCGTCTGTCTACCGGGCGCGGCTGAACGATGCGGGCGGCCTCAAAGCGCTGTCGGCGGCCAGAACCTATCGTCGCGCACTGGCTGACGCCCTCGCCATAGAGCCTGATAATCTGGATGCCCGGACTGACGAAATCGGCTTTTTGATCAACGCCCCATCCATTGCTGGCGGCAGTCGGGACAAAGCGGCTTTACGCATTGCTGAGTTGAGGTCGCTCGATCCGGTTCGGGCTGCGCAAATGCAGGTCATGGCCGCCAAAGCCGAGGGGGATACCGATGTCATCATGGCGGCGCTGAGCGACGTTCTCGCCCTGACGCCGCAGGATCATGCCGTCCGGTCGGAATATGTCAGACGGCTTATCCTGGCGGACAAGACCGATAAGGCGCGGACCCTTCTGGACCAATGGCCGGAGCCGGACATGCCCGATGACTGGCTCGTCATGGAACGGCTTTACCTGCAGGCTGCCGCGCGCGTCTATGCTGTCGACGACCTGGCGGCGGCAGAGCGCATGCTGACAGAGTATATCGCCCGCAGGCCCAGCCTTGATGAAAAACGCCTGTCGCCGGTCGCGCATGCTTACGCCTTGCTGGGCAGCGCCCGGCTTGAACAGGGCGATGTTGAGGGTGCCGACCCCGCCTTCCAGCAGGCTTTGAGCGGTGATCCGGACAATGAGCGCGCGCTCGCAGGTCTGGCGCGGATAGCCGGGGAAGCAGACCCTACCCCATGATCCGTTTGCTCATTTCATCGCGTCCCGTCATGATGCGGAATATTATCCTGTTCATGACGGCGTTGAGCCTATGGACGACATGGCTCCCCATGATGCGCACCCTATCCGGTCAGAACAGCTATGCTTGGGGCGTGGAGTGGTTCAACACCATGTATCGCGGTGTGGGTTGGGAAGGGGATTGGCTCTTTCTGGTCTATCAGGCCATTCTGGGCGTAACGATCCTGTGGATGGGGTTTCGCAATCCGAAGGCTCCGTTCGCGGCCCTTCTGATCGTCTGGCACGCTCTGCCCTTCGCCAATGCGCTTTACCTTCCACTCATTGCTGACAAACGGAACATTTTTTACGGCGATACGGGCGGCGTGCAATGGGATCTGACCTGGGTATCTCCGTTGGTCACGGGGTGTGCATTCGCCCTTGTCTTCCTTTGGGCCGTGTCAGGTGGCGTTCGGGCTGATCGCCATGATCCTGTTTCCTGGACGCGACAGAATACGCAATTTGCGTTTATCTTCGGTCTCTATCTGGTCGTGGTGACGGGTCTGGAATGGACAGGCCCCGTCCACGGCCTGACGGATATGTTCGCTGTGCCGCTCAACATACTCGCCCCGGTCCTGATCGCGCTGATGCTCTATCCCTGGATTTCGCGCTCCAAAGCAGGTGAACACGCAATAGTCTGACGGAGTCTATCCCTGCATGGATCGCAGGCAAGACTGCCGATGGACGGCATTGGCGGTTTCGGACTAAGACAGACCCATGAAAAAGCCTGCCATTCTCAAAGCCAAGACGCCCGCCAGTCCCCAGGATGCATCGCTGCTACCGACAGATCGCTCCTCGCGCATGCTCGACTTCGTCACCGACGAAGCCCCGCAGCCGGGCGAGGTGCGAGAGCTGGCCGACGGTGTGTTCTGGCTGCGCTTCTCTCTCCCAATGGCGGGGCTCGACCATATCAATCTCTATGCGCTGCGTGACGGGGACGGCTGGGTCGTGGTCGATACGGGCATTGCCATGGCGGAGAGCAAGCGCCAGTGGGAGGGCCATTTCCGGGACCTGATGGGCGGTCGCCCGGTCAACCGGGTCATCTGTACCCATCTTCACCCGGATCATACCGGGCTGGCGGGCTGGATCTGCCGCAAGTTCGGCGCGCCATTACTGATGACACGGGGCGAGTATTTTCTTTGTCGCCTTCTGGTTGCCGATACGGGCCATCCGGCCCCCTCGGCGGGGATCAAATTCTACCAGAAGGCCGGTTTCACGCCGGAGCAGATCGAGCTTTACAAGAAACGGTTTGGCGGCTTCGGCAAGGCGGTCAGCGAATTGCCGCATGCTTATGACCGGCTGACGGACGGCGAATGGGGGCTGATCAATGGCAAGATGTGGCGTGTTATCATCGGATCGGGCCATTCGCCGGAACATGCCTGCCTCTATTGCGAAGAGCTCGGCCTGTGCCTGACGGGTGATCAGCTGCTCCCCAATATCAGTTCCAATGTATCCGTCTGGCCGACTGAACCGGAAGGCAATCCGCTGGATGACTGGATTTCCTCTTGCCACAAGCTGATCGCCGAATTGCCCGAAGACACACTGATCGGCCCGGCCCATGGCATTCCCTTCCGAGGCGCGCATAAGCGGCTCAATAAGCTGATCGAGCATCACGAAAAGGCGCTGGACCGTCTGTATGAACATTGCCGCGATCCGAAACGCGCCACGGAAGTCTATTCCGTCCTGTTCCGCCGGCCGATCAATGACAGCAACCGCATCATGGCCGTCGGCGAAAGCGTCGCTCATCTGAACTGCCTCAAAGGGCGCGGTCTGGTCTCGCGCCGGCTCAACGATGCAGGACAGTTTATTTATAAAGCGAAGGCGCCTGCAGCCAGATAAATTACGGCAGGGGACTTTCAAGCATAAAGTACTTCACGCCTATCTTCCCGATCGCCATGATTCTCATGAGCTTGGGCCTGGCTTTTTTTGGGGGTTTCAAAGGGCTGTCGCCGAACATACTTCTTGTCAGTATTCCGCTCCTCTATTTGGCATTCCATTTTCCGGTCTGGAGCTATGGCGAATGGAAAAGCTTCGCGCGCGAAGCCAGAGAGGATGGCCCCGCTTTCGAGGCGTTCTTCGTCAGCTGGGTATTACCAGCTTGGCTGCCAGCGGGCGTTTACGGCATCACCTGGATCGCGGGCAGAATATTGAATGCCCTCGCGTAGTTTGCTCAAGGCGCTGACCTCAGATTGTCCTGCTTGATGGAAAAGGCCGCGCCACTTTGCAGCGACGCGGCCTTTGCGCTCGGGTCGATGGGCGCAGTCTAGTCGATCAGGTCGAACCGGTCATTCATCATGACCTTGTTCCAGGCGGAGACGAAGTCCTTGGCGAACTTCTCCTGATTGTCGTCCTGGGCGTAGACTTCGGCATAGGCGCGCAGGATCGAATTGGAGCCAAAAACAAGGTCGGCGCGTGTGGCCGTCCATTTGACGTCGCCGCTCTGACGGTCGCGGATTTCATACAGATCGTCACCCACGGGATGCCAGCTATTGGACATATCCGTCAGATTGACGAAGAAATCGGTCGACAGCGCGCCTTCGCGGTCTGTGAACACGCCGTGCTGTGCCCCGCCATAATTGGTGCCCAGGACACGCATGCCGCCGAGCAGGACGACCAGTTCCGGGGCCGTCAGACCCATGAGCTGGGCGCGGTCTAGAAACATTTCGTCGGCTTTGGAGGCGTAGCCGTCCTTGGCGAAGTTACGGAACCCGTCCGCTAGCGGTTCCAGAACGTCAAAGCTCTCAGCATCTGTCATGGCAGCGGTTGCATCGCCGCGACCCGCCGCGAACGGAACCTCGACATTGAAGCCGCCCGCTTTTGCAGCCTGTTCAATACCGACATTGCCTGCCAGAACGATGACATCGGCGATAGACGCGCCGGTCTCAGCCGCGATCGGCTCGAGGGCGGCGAGGACGCGGTTCAGCCGCTCCGGCTCATTGCCTTCCCAGTCGCGTTGCGGGGCCAGGCGGATGCGCGCGCCATTGGCACCGCCGCGCTTGTCGGATCCGCGATAGGTGCGGGCACTGTCCCAGGCCGTGTTGATCATCTCGACAGGGGTGAGGTCCGTCGCGGCGATCTTCGCCTTGAGTGCGTCCACATCATAGCCGGTCGGACCGGCCGGGATCGGGTCCTGCCAGATAAGATCTTCGTCCGGCACGTCGGGTCCGATATAGTTGGCTTTCGGACCCATGTCGCGGTGCGTCAGCTTGAACCAGGCGCGGGCGAACGTGTCGCGGAAATAGTCTTCGTCCGCCATGAAGCGTTCGCAGATTTCGCGGTAGACCGGATCGACCTTCATCGCCATGTCGGCGTCTGTCATGACGGGCATGGTGCGGGTCGTGCCGTCGTCGGGATCGATCGGCATGTCGACATCTTCGATGTTGACGGGCTTCCACTGCTTGGCACCAGCAGGTGAGGTCGTCAGTTCCCATTCGTGACCGAACAGCATGTCGAAATAGCCCATATCAAATTTGGTCGGCTCAGTTGTCCAAGCACCTTCAACGCCCGATGTGACGTGGCTGCCAGCTTTGCCGTCAGCATTCGGATTCATCCAGCCAAAGCCTTGATCGTGAATCTCGCCGCCTTCGGGCTCCCGGCCCAGACCGCCCGCATCGCCATTGCCATGGGCCTTGCCGACCGTGTGTCCACCCGCCGTCAGGGCGGCGGTTTCTTCGTCATTCATCGCCATGCGGGCGAAGGTGACGCGAATATGCTGCGCGGTCCGGGCCGGGTCCGGATTGCCGTTCACGCCTTCCGGATTGACGTAGATAAGACCCATATGCACGGCAGCCAGATTCGGGCCGAGCGTTTCCGGATCTTCCAGATTGACATAGCGATTTTCCGACGGGGCCAGCCATTCCTGCTCTTCGCCCCAGTTGACGTCGATTTCTGGCGCCCAGATGTCCTCGCGACCAAAGCCGAAGCCGAATGTCTTCAAGCCCATATTTTCATAGGCGATGGTTCCGGCCAGCAGCATCAGGTCGGCCCAGGAGACAGCATTGCCGTACTTCTTCTTGATCGGCCAGAGCAGGCGGCGTGCCTTGTCGAGATTGCCGTTATCCGGCCAGCTATTGAGCGGCGCAAAGCGAAGGTTGCCGGTCGAGCCGCCCCCGCGACCGTCAGATGTGCGGTAAGTTCCGGCAGCATGCCAGGACATGCGGATCATCAAGCCGCCATAATGGCCCCAGTCGGCGGGCCACCAGTCCTGACTGTCCGTCATCAACGCATGCAGGTCGGCTTTCAGAGCATCGACATTGAGCGTCTTGACCGTCTCGCGATAATCAAAATCGGGGTCCATCGGATTGGACCGGGCATCATGCTGATGCAGGATTTCGACGTTCAGGGCTTCGGGCCACCAGTCCTTGGTGGAGGTCGCGGTGCTGCGTGTCGCACCGCCATGCATGACAGGGCACTTGCCGCTCATTGGAGACATGTCGTTCATCGGGCGTATTCCTTGGGTAGATGGATGTTCGGGGCGTACCTGACGCTCTTGTCAACGCGCGGAGGGGGGCGCGAAGTCGGCGATTGGGATCTGTCTACCGAAGTCTGTATCATTCGTCCAATCGTTCGTTCCAACTTGTATCATCGTCAAAACCTATCAATACCTCACTTTGTTCATTCAGCATTCATGGCCGCCCCGTCAGTCGGGTTTCGGCAGAACGGGCGGCTATGTGGGACGCCTTGATCGCTAGGCGCGATACTGACGGATCTGTATGGTCATGGGGGTGATCATACGGCTGTCGGCGAGCGCTTGGTCTGGCTCCGCCTTTTGGTAGGCGGGGCCAGACCTCTTATGCCGCGAAGCGTCAGTCTACTTCTTCATCCCATGTTTTCGCAGTAGCCCGCGAAACTGGTGATAGGACAGGTCCAGCCGTTTGGCGGCCTGCCCCTGATGATCATTCGTCGCGCGCATCGCCTCGTCCAGCAATCGCCGTTCAAAAGCCAGAACCCGCTCGGAAAAGCCGGATGCTACCTCGTTCCTCTCCGGTTCGACCTCCGTTGCATGCCCGGCAGCGGGCACCGCCGAGATGATCGGTGCCGGGGCTGCGCCCATTTGCGGTGCAGGGATGAGGGGCGCGCTTGGCAGCTGGGGTGGGTTCAGCCCGGATGTTATAGGCCCGGACATTATAGAGTGCGCGGTTGGACTTAGTCGGTAGGGGCTGTCGAAAGGGTCCAGATCGACCCTGTCGATCGGTTCGCTCAGGCTCTCATCCGCGAGGAATGCTTGCACCGTGCTGCGTTCCACCATCAGTTTCAGCTCCCGCACGTTGCCGGGAAAGGGATGGTTGCGCAGCTGTTCCTGCAATTCGGCTGTGAAGCCGGGAAACTGATCTGCGCCCAGGTCGCGCGCTGCAATACGCCCGAAATGCTCAATCAGTGGAGAAATGTCGTCCGGTCGCCGCCGCAAGGGCGGCAGGGTGATGACATGAAATGCCAAGCGGTCGAGCAGGTCCGCACGGAACAGTCCCTGCGCGACCCGGCTTGGCAGATCGGTCGATGTCGCAGCGACGATCCGCACATCGACATCTTCTTCATGCAGTTCGCCCGTGGCCTGAATCTGGCCATGCTCAATCGTGCGCATCAGCTTTTCCTGCAGATGGATTGGCAGGGTTTCCACTGCGTCGAGAAACAATGTGCCTGAATTGGCTTCATAGACGCGGCCATTTGTATCGGCCCGTCCATCCATAAAGGTCTGTCCGAATAATTCCCGGTCGAGCTCTTCGGGCGTGAAGGCCGCGCAATTGACGCGCACATTCACCTGTTCCCAGCGCGGCGACAGGAAATGCAGGCGCGATGCGATCAGTTCCTTGCCCGTCCCGCGTTCGCCCGCGATCAGAACCGGTCGGTCCATCGCGGCCAGATCGGATACGCGGTCCATCAGGACCATGAAAGATTCGCTTTGACCTATGGGTTGGGACCGGATCGGCATATTTGGATAAATAGGCCAAACAATGTAGTAAATCTAGCTAAATTTCTTGTATTTTTCACCAAGTCATTTGCCGTTTTGCGATAAGAAATTTCAAAAGTTCAATTTTTTCAATAGTTTAGTTTTTCGTGACAGAGCGGCGGGTTTAAGCCATTTTCAAATCATCGAAGCGGAGACGAAAACTTCGCAAGACAAGCGGCCCGGATCACCGGGTCACAACGAAGAGAAAGAGACGAAGAAAGGAGACGATGATGACCTACCGCACCATCGACAATGATCTGAATGCCATCAACGGGAACGCGGCTCCGTCGCGCTCCGTACGCCGGGCTCGCCGCCGTCGCGGCTTTGCCGCAATGAGCGTCCGGACCGGAGGCAGCTACGGCTACATGCCGATGCACGGTGCCACAGCCTGTTATGAGGAGATCCTGTAATGGATTACCGCGAACAGGATAGCTGGCGCGTCAAGGGCGCTCGCTTCGTCCAGTATCTGACGACCCGCGACAAGGAATGCTGGGGCTTCTTCGCTGCAGGCTTCTTCCTCGCCGTCATCTTCGCCTAGCGGCGAAGACACACTAATCGCCAGTCCCGGAGCCTGAAAATTCCGGGACATACCATTCTCAAAAGGAGACGAGACACATGGGTATTTTTTCCCGCATGGGCGACATCATCAATTCCAACCTCAATGCCATGATCGAGGCGGCGGAAGATCCTGAAAAGATCGCCCGCCTGATCATTCAGGAAATGGAAGACACATTGGTGGAAGTCCGCACCGACGCCGCCCGTCATATTGCCGAGCGCAAGGAACTGACGCGTCGCGAAGACGATTACCGCAAGCGCGCCGATGACTGGGCCTCCGAGGCGGAGCTCGCCATCACCAAGGACCGGGAAGATCTGGCCCGCGGTGCTTTGCAGGCAAAACGCCAGGCCGATGATATGGCCGATGTGGTTGCCAAGGAAATCGAAGTGCTCGACGAGGCCATCGCCAAGGCCGACATCGATCTGTCCAAACTTCAGACCAAGCTCGACGAAGCCAAAGCCAAGCATAAGTCGCTGACTATGCGCAGCTCGGTCGCCAAGAGCCAGGTCAAGATGCGGACCAAGATTGTGGACACACGCGTCGATGATGCCCTGTCCCGCTATGAGCGGATGGAGCGCAAGGTCGACGAGCTGGAAGCCCATGTCGAGGCCTTCGATCTCGGCGAAGGTGAAAGCCTGGAAGCCCAGTTTGCCGCACTCGAAGACGATGAGGAGCTTGAAGACGAGCTCGCCGCGCTGAAGGCCCGCATGAGCAAGCCGAAAGCTGCGAACAAGTCGACGAAACCGGCCAAAAAGGCGAGTTGATCGAAACGCCGCAAGGCGACAGATGCGCCCGGGGGACCTCCCCCAAGCTGGTCTGAAACGATTCCCTTCGTGAGGCCACGCACCACCCCTCGGGCGCACAACCACCCGATCAACCCGTAACGAGAAAAGAGAGATAATAATGTTCAGGCCCGAAGTCCTGGTTTTCATGATCCCGATCGTCGCCATTGTCATGGGCGTCGCATCCGGAATGCTGAAGACCCACTATCAACATAAGGAGCGCATGGGCGGTGGCGGAACGCCTGAATCAGGAACCCACCGTGCCGAGCTCGAACAAATGTCGCGCATTGCCGACATTCTCGATCAACGCGTCAAAGTGCTGGAACGCATTCTCGACGACGAAATCCCGAACTGGAGAGACAAATCATGACCCGCCGTTACGAAAAGACTGAACGCTGGGAAGATGAAGACGGCGCATGGGAACAGCATGAACGCAGCGACTATAATGCGCGCCCCAAGCTTCGCCGCAACAAGATCGACGGCATTCTGGGCGGCGTCTGCGCCGGTCTCGGCGACTGGCTCGGGATCGACCACGGACCAATGCGGATCTTTTTTGTTCTGGCCGTGATCTTCACCGGCTTGCCCGTCCTGGTCTACTTTCTGATGTGGATATTCATCCCGTCGGACAAGCGGGCGCCCTATGTCCGGGAAAAGCGTGAACGTCACCGCGCCGAACGCAAGGCCCGTCGTTCAGGTCAGACGGCCGTGATCGGCGGCGAAGCGATCGATAGCACCAGCTATTCCGATGTCCGGTCCAAGTTCCGCTCGCTGGAAGAGCGTTTGCAGGACCTCGAACGGTCCGTCACATCGCGCGAGTGGAAACTGCGCCGCGATTTCCGGGACCTGGAAAGCTAGGCCCGGAAGCCAACCGGCGAAGGCTTTTGGCCTTCGCATCAGAAATTAAAAGGGAGAGAGAAAATGAACTTTGCTGCAACAGCTTTTCTGGTGAGTGCCATCACCGTCATGCCGCAAGTCAACGTACCGCAGATTGCCCTGCCGACCAATCCGGTCGAAGGCCTGAGCATCAGCGCCGCGGGAATCGGGGTCGAGATCACGGCGGACGGGGTAGAAACACTGCCCGCCAAGACCAGTGATTTTCAGATCGAATTGCGACTGAAATCCGGTACACCTATCCGCGTGAGGCTATAATTATGCGATTACTGACAACAACCGCGCTGCTCGGCGCGCTCATTGGGACACCCGCTTTGGCGACCGACATTACGGTCACCGATTTCGTCGGAAAGATCACCATCGTCGAAGGCACGGACGGCCTGACCGTCATCCGCAACGGCAAGGGCGATCTGCAATATAGCCAAAACGGCGACAGCATCGAGATCGACGGCGGGACGACGCGCAGGGAGCGCGGCGAAACCTGTAATGTCCCGGGCGGAAACTGGAACATTTCCATTGGCGGGTGGTCCTCATCCGGCGAAACTCGTCTCAAAGAGTATCCGGAATTGGAAATCAGCGTTGCTGCAGGATCGTCCCTGACGATCCGTGACAGCTATCCCTGGCTCGAAGCCAGCGTCGATCTGGGCGCAGCCGATCTTGAAGTTGGTGGCTGCTATGATGTCATTCTCGCCGATACCGCGTCGCTGCGAGTCGAAAAGTCGGGTTCCGGTGATATCGAAGCGGGGTCCACTGGACCGACGCAGATCGAAAAATCCGGATCCGGCGATGTCGAGATCGATGCCACACAGTCCTTTTCGCTGGAGCAATCCGGCTCGGGCGATATTGATATTGATGACGTATCAGGGCCTGTCACGATCGAAAAATCCGGTTCTGGTGATGTCGAGATCGAACGCCTGTCAGGATCGTTCTCCGTTGAGAAATCCGGGTCCGGCGACGTCGAAGTCGATAATGGCGAAGTTCCGGAACTGATGATCCGAAATTCGGGTTCGGGAGACGTCAATGTTCATGCCGCTATCGGCAATGCGGATATTCGCGCCTCGGGCTCCGGGGATGTCTATGTCAAATCCATATCCGGGTCGCTGACAAAAGAGATTTCCGGATCGGCCGATTTCAACCGGGGCGACGATTAAGACGGTCCATCACCGCCGCGTCGAGCGGCGAGGGCTCGCCCAGCCAGGCGCTGACCAGCGCCTCACCCAAAAGCGGGGCAAAGACAAACCCGCGTGACCCAAGGCCGGACAGGACCCAGAGATCAGTCTTGGTGTTCTCTCCGGCCTTTTCCGTGTCCGGACATAGCAGCCGTGGCAGCGTATCGGCCGTATTGACCCGCACGCTCGTGCGCAGGGGCTGAACCGAGGGGCCGAGATCCAAGCCCTGACTGCGGGCCTGTGCCAGATTGGCCGCATCGTCCTCATCCCGGACGGCGAAAGCCTGACTGTGATCGGTGATCCGCTCATGACTCGCGCCGATCAGGACGCGCATATCCACGTGCTCATCCAGAGGAACGGCATAACCGCCATAGGTGACGGGACGATCCAGCGTGCCCTGCGTCCAGCTCAACTGCCCGCGAGAAAAGCGAAACCTGGCATCCGGTAGCAGGCTGCGCACGCCATATCCGCTCGCCAGGATCAGCGGTCCTGACAGAGCCGACAGATCGTCAATTCTGCCAGGGCGGGGCGTGACGCCTGCCAGCATCGCCTCACGGGCGGCTTGCGGGACGATCGTCAGAGCGCTCGGCATATCCAGACTGTCCCCGGTCCAGTGCAGATGCCCCGGTCCGAGCGGTTCCTGCCGGGCGATCCGCTGCAACCGGTCCGCTTCTGCGTCGGTTTTGGGACGGTGCGTGATCCCTTCCAGGAGGACAGCGTCCTTGTAGGCCTCCCGCGCATAAAGAAAACTCGATAGAAAGAAGCGCGATGCGGGCTGGTCCTGCAGGTCCAGACGCGGCTTGATCAGCGCAGCGGGATTGGCGGACGCTGCCGGGTGGTCGGGGTCGAACAGCACGGTCGGAACGATCCCGCGCCGCAAAAAGGCCTGAGCAATGGAGGCCCCGGCAATGCCTGCGCCGATGATCGTCGGCGCCGCCGGGCGGTTCCCGCGAGGGGTAGGGGTCTCTGTCCGCCGCGCTTCCAGCCTGTGACGTTTGCGGCCGAACCCGGCCACACGCTCGACCTTGAAACCAGCCTCGGTAAGGGCGCGCCGGACGGCTCCGGCCACCGTAAAGGTCGCGAGACGCGCATCCGGCGCGGACAGGCGCGCGACCTCCGCCATCATGTCCGGCGACCACATGGCGGGATTTTTGGCGGGCGAAAAGCCGTCCAAGAACCAGGCATCGGCATGAAAGCGCTGCGAAGCGAGTGCCGAGGCAACGGCGTCATGGATCAGCGTCAGCGTGACCGAACCGAAATGGCGGCGGTGAATACCGCGGACAGGACCGGGCCAGCCACCGATCAGTCGGCGTGACAGGTCGGCGAGCTCTGGAAAATGATCGAGTGCGCGTTCCAAATCGGACTTTGCAAAGGGAAACCCCTCGACGGAGATATAATGCAGCGTCCCACGCGCCCCCGAGTCCAACCAGGCCTGCCATGTGGCCAAGAAGTTCAGCCCCGACCCGAAGCCAAGCTCCGCGATAGTGAACATGTCACGGTCCCGCCAGCCATCTGGCAGACCGCACCCCGTCAGAAAGACGGCGCGCGTTTCGTCCAGTCCGCCATCGGTCGAGAAATAGATATCGCCGAAATCGTCCGCAGCCGGCGTGCCGGGGCGCGAAAAATCAAGTGACGGGGCTGGCGTGCGCGTCAGGGGCTCGGGCGGCGGCATGATGCGGCGCCGGAACCTAGCGCTGCGGCGTTATCATCCGCAGATATTGCGAACGCTCGACATAGCCGTCCGCGGGCAGGCCGTTGGCGCTCTGCCAGGCGCGGATGGCCCGCCGCGTCGCGGGGCCGATCAGCCCGTCCACGCCTTGCGTGTCATAGCCCATGGCCGTCAGCGTTTCCTGCATGCGTTGCTTATCGATGAAGGATAGCGGTTCGTCCCCTTCCGGCCAAGGCGTGCGGATAACCGTATAGTCGTTCAGGGCAGAGGCGAGCGTCGTAATGCCCATCACATAGCTGGTGGAGTTATTGTAGCGCTTGATCACGTCGAAATTATGGAAGGTCAGCAGTTTCGGCCCGCGGTGCCCTGCCGGGACCAGCAGTTTGGCTTCCATCTGGCTGGCGGCGTCGGAAAAACGCATGCCGTTGGAGGGCTTCACGCCCAGAGCCGTCCAGGCGGCGACGCTCTGCTTGACCGTTTCCGACTTGGAATAGTCGAAATTGGCCGGAACGACGACTTCGGACATGACCGGCACACCCGGCTTCCAGCCCGAGCGGGTCAGATAGTTGGCAGCGGAAGCTAGAGCGTCCAGTTCCGACGTCCAGAGATCCGTGTTGCCGTTGCCATCAAAGTCCACAGCATAATCGCGGAAGGTCGAGGGAATGAACTGGGTCATACCCATCGCCCCGGCCCACGACCCGACCAGCTGATCAGCTCTGACGGATCCCGACTGGATCAGGTCGAGCGTCGCAAACAGCTGTGTTTCACCAAAGGTGGTGCGCCGCCCTTCAAAGGCGAAGGTCGCCAGGCTATCGATGATATTGTGCGTGCCGAGAATGCGCCCATAAGAGGATTCCAGACCCCAGATCGCTGCCAGAACGTGGCGCGGAACGCCGTAGGTCGCCTCCAGACGATTGAATTGGGCATTATGTTCGGCCAACTCCGCCTTGCCGCGCGAGACGCGATCGGGACTGGCGGCTGTCTGGATATAGGACCAGACCGGGCGGGTAAATTCGGGCTGGTCGGCATCGCGCTCCAGAGCGCGTTCATTGATCTGCGCCCGTCCGATGGTCGCCGCCAGCAGGTTGGGCGCATAACCTTTGGCCAGTGCGCGCCGGGTGAAGTCCGCTTTCCACGCTTCGAAGCGCTGTTGCTGGCTGAGCTCCGAAGTCGCTGCCGTCGCCGCAGTCATGACAGCTGTCGGCGCGGGAACCGCATCACTCGCCAAGATGGCGGATTGCTGCGACGTGGAGGCGCAGGCCGTGAGCGAGACGGATAAAAGCAGAGTGGGGATAATCATTCGCATGGGGGAAAGACTATCAGCCCGTCATGTCCTCCGATAGGGGGCTAAGATGACGGTTACGTCAATATCCTTAACGCTGAGCAGGTCCATTGACTTCACCGCGCGCAGATCATATGTGCCCGCTTCCGCTTTTAAGAAGCGCCGAAATTCCAATTTTGCCGCATTTGTACGTTTGAAGGACATAGAGCCATGAAAGTCCGCAGCTCGCTGAAATCGCTGAAAAACCGTCATCGGGATTGCCAGGTGGTTCGCCGCAAAGGTCGCCTCTACGTGATCAACAAGACCGATCCTCGTTTCAAGGCCCGCCAAGGCTAAGTGACGCCGATGGCTGCGCTTCGTCCCGATGCAGCGCGCCGTCCTGACAGTTTCATAATGTCATGGCCTCTTGCCCTGCCGGGCGAGGGGCTTCATTTTGTCCGGGTGAAAGCTCTTCTCATAGTCTTGCTGGTTGCGTTGCTCGTCTCGCCGGCCTTTGCGCAGGTTGAAACGGACGATGAGCCGCCGGACCGTGAGAGAGTCGAGATTTCACCTCTGCCCCCTCTGGTGCTCGATCCCGAACCGCTGGTCCCGCCGAATCTGGATTTGCCGCCGCCCGCGCCCCTGCCAGAAGCCGAACCCGAAACAGAATCTGAAGGCGATCCACTCGAGGACATTATCCTGGACGCACCGACCACGGATTCGGCGGCCGATTCCACCGAGATTCCAGAGGCACCCGACTATTCCCGCCTGTCCTCGAACGAGGAACGCGCCGCCAGACTGGACGATATGTTTGCGCGTCTGTCCGAAGCCGAAACCGAGGAAGCGGGCAATCTGATCGCCGAAGAAATCTGGGCCGTCTGGCTCGATAGCGGCAGTGCGTCGGTTAATCTTGTGCTCCGTCGCGGAGCGGCGGCGCAGACGGGCGATAGGACCGAACTGGCCCGGACACTGTTCGACCATGTAACCCGTCTGGAGCCCGATTTTGCCGAAGGCTGGGCCCGGTCTTCGCGCCTGGCGCTGGAGGAAGGCGATTTCTCCCGTGCGGTCGGTGAAGCGATCCGCGCCCTATCACTGGAACCGCGCCATTTCTACGCGCTCTGGACGTTAGGCAATGTGCTGGAACGGATGGGACGCTTTGACGAAGCCCTCGAGGCCTATCAGGAAGCCAGTCGCCTCTATCCGACGCTGACGTCGGTCTCGGAGCGGGTGACGGCACTCGAACTCAGACTTGGCGGGGCGGTCCTCTAGTCGGAGAAGACGCCGGCGACGTCCATTCGCGACTCAATACCGGCCTCGCTAGCGGACCAGTGATCAAAGGTTTCTGCCCCGCTTAGTCCTGCATCGCGGGCGATCGCCGCAATACGTCCCATACCGGAAAAGCGCGTGTCTGGCAGATGATCGGCGATGGGATCGGCGAAAGCCGTATCAGGATCGATAATGGTCCAGCCATCGGCGCGCAGGGCCGCCACCATGTCGACCGTGAATGCCGCCGCCAGATCGTTTTCATGCAGGAGCAGGACTTGCGCCGGGCGTCGCCCGAGGACGGCTATGCTCATCGCGTCATAATGATTGGCCGCTTCGACCACCATATCGCTATATATTCGAGACAGAGCCGCACGGTCGACGGACCGACCGTCCCGAACCGCCTGCTGCCACAACCGCTCCATATGCCAGTCATATGTGTCGACTGTGACATAACCGCTTATCAGGCCGCGCGCTTTCAGCGCGCCCCGCAAAGCATCGCGCTTGGCAAGAGCAAGTCCGGCTTCACCGCGCCCGCCCTCATCCAGAAAGGGAAAGCGGAACCAGTTGCGCCGATTGGCAAAGCCGTCCAGGTTCGTCTCGGCGCGGTCGATATCGGCAATATAGGCGTCCGTGTCCGTCCGGCTGGCCCAAGGGTGGCTATGGCTGTGATTGGCGATCAGATGCCCCGCCGCCGCATAGGCCTGAGTGCGCGCGCGACCTTCATGCCTGTCGAGGCCCTGAGTGGTCACGAATATCGCGACCGGTCCAGTGTCAGCTGCGTCCCAGGCGTTCAACAGCGCCTGCGTGCGCGCGGGGCCCGAAAAAATCGCGCCGTCACCGCGCGGCGCATCATCATAGGTCAGGGCGATCCGTTTGCGCCCGGGCCCATCCTTCATGACCGTGTCTGCGGTCGCCGTGTCCGGCATTGTCTGAGTCTTTCCTGACGGGGCGCAAGCCAGCACAAGGCTTGCGACAAGGAGGACGACGAAATGGAAGCGGGACCGGAGCATGCCGCCTCGCCTAGCCGACAGGGCGATAAGCGCAAGCGGCCTGTTGCGCCGCGCGAAAAGCCCGCTACAGGGCCTTCCCATGCCCGTTCCTACACTCGTTCTGAATTTCGGCCATTCGGTTCTGCGCTCGCTGTCTGATTATACGGATGCGGCGTCGGAGATTTATCGCCATTACCGCATGGGTCAGAATATCGTCGCCGTGACGTCCGCTCAGGGCGATCAGACGGATGTACTGCTGGCCGAAGCGCGCCGGATCGGACCCGAAGGCATGTCCGATGGCGGCGGTGCCTCGAACCTGCCGGAATTGCTGCAGCTGGGCGAACGTCGCTCTGCTGCGCTGCTGGCGCTGGCGCTTGAGCGGATTGGCGCGCCCGCTTTCGTGCGGCAGGCCCGGGATCTGGGTCTGACGGCAATGGGCGATCCGATGAATGCGGAACTGACGGGGCTGAATAGCGGACAGCTGATGCAGGACCTCAAGGATCACGACATCGTGGTGATGCCGGGGTTCGTCGCGATCGGGGACAAGGATCGCGCGGTCCTGCTCGGGCAGGGAGGCTCGGATCTGACGGCACTCTATGTCGCCGATCAGCTCGGTGCCCCGGCGCTGCTGCTCAAGGATGTGGACGGGGTGTATGACCGGGATCCGAAGGAAAGGTCGGACGCGCCGCTCCGCCGTTACGAGCGTGTGTCCTACGCCGATGTCCGTCGCAAGGCTGGACCGCTGATCGCGTCGCGTGCGCTCGACTATGCGGAAGGGGTCGGACAGCGCTTTCGCATCGGCACACCGGGATCGGCCATTTCCACGCAGGTCGGCGATGTGTCGGATCCGCCAGTTGCGGCGTCCAGGCCGCGCAAGCTGCGGATTGCGATGATGGGGCTCGGGATTGTCGGCGGCGGCGTCTGGCGCCGCGTAGCCGACCATGCGGACCGGTTCGAGATTGTCCGGGTGATGGTCCGAAGCCCGGAAAAATATATCGATCAGGGCTATCCGGAAGCGATTTTGACGACTGACGCTGCCGATCTGTTCGCCGCTGAACCGGACATTTTCATTGATGTCTCCGGGCCGATCGAACCGGCTCTCGGTCTGACTCGGGACATGCTGTCGCGCGGTGTGCATGTCGTCTCCGCCAACAAGCAGGCGATCGCCGCAGGCGGACAGGATCTGCTGGATCATTCGGCGGCATCACAGGCGCGATTGCTGTTTTCATCAGCGGCAGGTGGCGGCATGCCGGTGCTGGAAATGTGTCTTCGCGAAAGGGGGAGGATCGCGCGCGTCGAAGCCTTGCTCAATGGGACGACCAATTTCATGCTCGGTGAAATGGACGGCGGCATGTCCTATGCAGACGCGCTGCAAATCGCGCAGGATCGCGGCTATGCAGAGGCCGATCCGACGGCCGATGTAGATGGCCATGATGCAGCGGCGAAAATCAGACTGGTCAGCCTGCTCGGTTTCGGAAAACAGATCAGCCCGAACCAGATCGAGCGCGATACGCTGGCCCTGGTCGATGCGCGCAAGAAACCCGGGACCGTGCTGAAACGCGTGGCCCGTGTCTCAGCCGATACGGGAGAGCTGATCGCTGATCTACGTCTGCGGGCTTTATCGCCCAATAATTTTCTAGCCAAGGCGGACGGCGAAGACGCCCATGCCGTGTTCGATTTCACGGATGGCGACCGCTATGTCATTCGCGGTAAGGGCGCCGGTCGCTGGCCGACGACGGAAGCAGTCCTTGCGGATCTCTACGATCTGTCGAACGAAACGGGACCGGCATAGAGGCCGCCGTCGTCGCCTGATCACGCCTTGGCGTCATCTTTTTTCGGAACCGCTTCAGTCATCCGGGCGTCACACTTCTGTCAATCAGTGTAAGGATGACATCATAGCGCTGCAGTCAACATTATCACGAACATCAATCCGGCTCCGAGCTGATTGCGTCGCCGTATGAGCGCGGATCCCTCTGCTGACAGAAAGAACCGTGCAGACGGACGTCTGGCTAAGCTCCGTTCGTTGATGAAGAGCCCGTGGATCATGGGCCTGATGATCATCGCCCTGGGGTGGGCGCTCTGGCAGGTCGCCCCACCATCGGAGTGGCAGGCCGCATTCAAGCAGGCCGAACCATCTTGGCTGCTATCCGCGATTCTGATCGTCCTGCCGCATGACATATTGAAGGTCATGCGGATGGAACAATTGGTTCCCTGTGTAAAACCGCACCGCACGCTGCATGCCAAGATTACCTACGGCATGACCTGCGTCGCACAGCTACCCGTCGGAACACTGGGGGGCGATATTTACCGCGTCATGAGATTGGAAGAATGCGGCGCAGCGGCGGAGGACGCGACAGCAGCGACCTTCCTGATGCGAATGATCGGCTTTTCCACTACCTTGGCGATTTCCGGGCTGGCCGGACTTTTCGTACTGGATAGTGCCGTACCGCTAATTGGACCCGTGGTGGCGTTGCTGATCTTGTATCTTCTGGCCTCTTCGCAAAATCCGCCTGCCTTTCTCGGCCGTCTCGTCGAACGGGCAGACGATACGGGTTCCGGTGCCTGGGGGCGATTCCTGTCCGTGGCGGCGCGACTGTTGCGTCATATATTCCGAGCCGGTGCGGCACTGACCCGGGCTCAGATCGGTCGGGTTCTCGGTTTTACGCTGGCGCTTTACGCAGTGCGCGCAGTGCTGGTCTGGTTCTGCCTGCTGGCGGTCGGGTTAGAGGTGAGCTACCCCATCGCTCTTGCAGCTATCGCAATCGGCAATCTCGCCAGCTCCATTCCCAGTCCGGCTGGCAATGTCGGCCTGCGCGAAGGCGGCATGGTCGGGGCGCTGGCAGGCTTTGCCGTGGCGGCGGCTCCTGCGACAATCGCAGCGCTGCTATTCCGTGCGGTCATGATAATCGGAGCGGGGCTGGGCCTGATTGTGGCCAGCATCGTGCACAAGTTGATGGGAAAGCCTGCGGCGCAGCCCGCAACGGATTAGGTCCAGAAGGCCGCTAAGCGAAGATCGCGATCGATTGCATGCCCTCGACGATCAGGTCGCCGCGGCGATTCCAGATCCGCATCACCTGCGACGAGTAGCCGTCCAGCGCCGCGGTCAGTTCGGCCTCGACCTGATACCAGCCATCGTCCGTCTCCGGGTCGCGCAGAATGTTGCAGATCCAGCTCATCGAGCTGACTGGACCGATCTGCTGCATGACCGTAAGGGCGGCTGGCGGTAGAATATCAGCCAGACAGAGCAGAGCCGCTTCGCCTGTGCGAGATGCTTCGTCCGCGTGGCGCGCCCAGCAACGCAAACGCTTGGAAGTGCCGCCGGACATGGGACGGCTACCCGCAATCAGACGGGTCTCGAAGTTCCGGGTGAAGGCCGGAATGAACGGCGAATCACCGCCGAGAAACAGCTCACACGCTTCCGGGTCTGGTGTGTCCGGGGCAGGCAGATCGACATGCAGATGGCTGTCGCGTGCCGCGCCGAAGGAAAACGTCCCGGTGCACACAGTCTTGCCGTCAACAGCGCCGTTTGATTCCATCGTCGTCACGTTCCGGCCCCGACGCAGCAATGTCGTCTCGATCCAAGGTGGCTCGCTGACCGGCCCGGTGAAGTTGATTAGCGCCGAGCGCAGCGGCGGCAGGTCATCGATCCTTGCCTGCGCCCGGACCAGCATTAGCGCCGCGGTCAGTCCGCCATAGGCGGTGCGTCCCTGCTTCCAGCTATCGGGAAGGCGCTCGACCTGCGGGTCGGTGTTCTGGATCAGGTCAGAAAAAGTCGTGCGCATGGGGTCCCTCTAATGCCGGTCTCGGAGCGGCTCTAGCTTCATCCGGGTTTGGATGCCCTGCGGCGTTGAAGCGGGACGGCCCTTGTCTTCCACCAGTTCGATGGACAGAGACGACGGATGACCACACGAACCGCTCTGATCATTGGTGCCGGCGCAGATACGGGCAGCGCCATTGCCCGTGCCTTTGCCAAGGAGGGATATCATGTCTGTGTGACACGGCGACCACGTAATATGCAGCAGCTCGGCGTGCTGGCCGGAGCGATTCGTGCCTTCGGCGGCGCCGCAACGCCCTTCGGCGTCGATGCGCGGAACGATACGGACATGGCCGCGCTGGTCGAACAGATCGAGAGCACCATCGGCCCGATCGAGGTCTGCGTTTTCAATATCGGCGCGAATGTCCGGTTCGAGATCGGGGATACGACGCCACGCGTCTTCAAGAAAGTGTGGGAGATGGCCTGCTATGCAGGCTTCCTGACGGCGCATAATGTGCTGCCGCGCATGGCGGGTCGCGGACGCGGGACTTTCATTTTTACAGGGGCGACCGCCTCCCTGCGGGGCGGTGCGGGCTTCGGGGCGTTTGCGTCCGCCAAGGCGGGACTGCGCAATCTCGCTCAGTCGGCAGCCCGGGAATATGGTCCGCGTAATGTCCATGTCGCTCATGTCGTCGTGGATGGGATGATCGATTCGCGCTTCATCCGGGAGAATGTGCCCAGCGTGGATTCGCTACGGGCGCGGGACCGTATCCTCAATCCGGACCATATCGCACAGAACTATGTCCATCTGCATCGCCAGCACCGCGACGCCTGGACCTTCGAACTCGACCTCAGACCTTATGGAGAGACCTGGTGAAGACACTGGACTTCTATTATGATTTCGGCAGCCCGAATGTCTATCTCGCGTGGAAAGCGCTATCTTCCGTTGAAGGTCTGACGCTCGATCTCAAGCCCGCCCTGATCGGCGGTATTTTCAAGAGCGCCAATAATCAGCCGCCCTGGCAGGCCTTTGCCGGCGTCCCGGCCAAGATGCAGTATATGATGGCTGAGATCCGGCGCTTTGCCTCTCTGTACGGATTGATCGATTTCCGGATGAATCCGCATTTTCCGGTCAATACGCTGCTTGCCATGCGGACGGCGATGGTGGCGCACGAAGACAGTGTCGTCGATCGGTTCTTTCCTGCGGTGCAGACCGCCATGTGGGAAACGGGACGCGACATCGCCAAGCCGGACATTCTGGCGGCGGTTCTCGACGAAGCGGGATTGCCCGGGCACGCCATGGTCGACCGCACGCAGGACGCGGCGATCAAGCAGGCCCTGATGGAGGCGACGCAAGCCGCCGTCGCGCGGGGCCTATTCGGTCTTCCGACCTGGTTCGATCCGGCGGGCGAGATGTATTTCGGCAAGGAGAATTGCTGGATGTTCGGCGCGGAGCCGCTGACCTTGCCCGAAAGCCTGCCCCAGACCTCGCTTGCGACCTCGCCCTCATGAGCGGTCCCGACGTCACCATTCTGGGTGCCGGATCGATCGGCTGTTATCTGGGCGGACGAATGCTGCAGGGCGGCGGGTCCGTGCGCTTCATCGGACGGTCGCGCTATGCGGAGATGATCGCCGCGCAGGGGATGACCTTGAGCCATTATGATGCCGCGCCGGTCACGCTGCACGATATTGCGTTTCATACGGATCAGGCGGCGCTGAACGACGCGACCCTCATTGCCCTATGCGTCAAAAGCCAAGCCACAGCGGAAGCGGCGCAGATGATTCGTGAACAGGCCCCGAAGGCCTGGGTCATTTCGTTCCAGAACGGCGTTTCGAACCTGCCCGCCTTGCGAGAGTCCCTGCCGGGGCAGCGCATCAGCGGGGCCGTCGTGCCGTTCAATGTCACAATGCCAGCGCCGGGACAATTCCACCGCGGGACGGAAGGGGATCTGATTATCGGGCCGGACGCACCTGACGCGTTGATCGACCCGCTGCGCGCGGCAGGGGTGGGTCTTCGCCTCGTCGACGATATTGACGCGCATCTCTGGGCCAAGCTGCTGGTCAATCTGAACAATGCATTGAACGCCCTCTCGGGCGGTCCCTTGCGCGACGGTCTGGTCCAAAAGGATTATCGCCGCGTATTGATCGCCATGATACGTGAAGGGCTGTCCGTAGCAGAGGCGGAGGGTATCGATGTGGCCACCTTCAATGGTCGCAAACCGGAGGCGCTGCTGCGGATCATGGCCAAGCCGGACTGGCTCTACCGATTGATCATGGAACGGGTCGTGAAGATCGATCCGACCGCGCGTTCATCCATGCTCGACGATCTGGAGCAGGGGCGCGGATCGGAGCTGGATTATCTGCAAGGCGAGATCATCCGCCGGGCCAAACGGCTCGGGATTGACGTACCCGTCAACCGGGCCGTCATGGCTGCCACACAGGATGCCTTCGCCCGGAAGAAAACGCCCCGCTTGAGCGGAGCACAAATGGTTGATCATTGTCTCTGATCAGGGCCGGTCACGCACGATTCGAAAGCCGATATGCGAGGTACCAAATGCCAGGTCCTGGGCCTGTCGCGCGGCCGGGCGAAAACGCAGACAGTAACTCGTTGCGCAGAGGAAGGAGCCTCCCTTGATGGTGCCAACGGCGGCGTCTGGTTGGGCAGGGTCCTCGCTTGAACTGGCTGTGGATGTGCGGTGTCTGCTGGTATGGTCGGGACGGTAAGGCGTGGCTGTCCATTCCCAGACATTGCCAATCATATCATGGAGGCCTAAGGGGTTGGCCGGGTAGGATGCAACGGGTGCAACCCCGATATGGCCATCATGTCCTTCGTCGATCAAAGGGAACAGGCCTTGCCAGATATTGGCCATGCGGTCGCGCTCAGCATCCTCTGCCTGCGTCCAGCTGAGGAGCGCCCCATCAAGACCGCCGCGGGCTGCAAACTCCCATTCTGCTTCCGTCGCTAATCGCGCATCGGCCCATTGCGCAAAATGCTCTGCATCGCTGCGGGTAATATGAACGACGGGCCAGTCCGGTTTGGCTTCTGAACCGATGCCATCAGGATGTCGCCATGAAGCCCCTTCAACAAGCGACCACCACTCCAGTGCGCGCTTGGGATCTGTTTTGCCGGGCCGGAAAACTGCGGAGGCCGGCGCGAGATCAAGACCGGGACCATTCGGATCCGCTGCTGACCATCCGCGCTCAGCGCGGGTCACATAGCCTGTGTCTGACACAAATGTTGCGAATTGCGCATTCGTTATTTCCGTCTTGGAGATAGCGAATGCGTTTACGCATGTTCTGTGGGCGGGGCGCTCTTCAGGATAGGCACGATCTTCACCCATGCGGAAACAGCCCCCGTCGAGCGCGACCCAGTCTATAGGCCCGCCCGCCTGGGGCAGACTGGCATCAGGGCTACACCCTCCCAACAAGAGCAGGATGACCGCGCAGCAACTAAGGAGAGGGGGCTTCATAAAATGTTTGCCAGGTCTGAATGTCGGCCTTGAATTGTGCGACAAGGTCAGGATTGGCCGATGAGGCATCGACTGTCTGGCCTGGGTCTTCGATCATGTCATACAAAGCCGTTTCGTCCGTTTCCGGAAGCCAGACAAAGTGCCAGCGCTGGTCACGACGATAATAGCCGGACAATTCACTGCCCATGAAATCGGTGACATCAGGATTTGGAATGCCGCGGAAGTCAGTGCCCGCGCGGTGGCGAGTCATTTTGCCGATCATGTGGTCACGGGCGTCTGGCAATGTGCCCCCTTCAATCAGGGGCCGGAGCGAGTAACCCGGCAGATCCGGATTATCTGGTAGCCCTGCATAATCCATCAGTGTCGGCATCACGTCGATTGCGTTGACAAGCGTTGTGGTGTCCCGCTGTGCGGCGATTTCGTCCGCCCAGTAGAAAATGACTGGCGTCCGGAACGCGGTCTCGAAAAAGGACGTTTTTCCGCGTGGTCCGCCATTGGCGAGGTAAATGTCATTTCCAACATATTCGGCGTCGGGTGGCTGCTCCCAGCCATTATCATTGAAGTAAACAATCAGCGTATTATCGAGTACCCTGTTCTCAGCCAGACTGTCGAGCAGTTGGCCCACGCTCCAATCGAACCAGGTAATATTCGCATAGTATAGCTTTGCACTCTCTGAGAGGTCAGCCCGGTCTTCGTAAAATTTATAGAAGCGCTGAGGTGGATTGAGCGGTGTGTGTGGGAGTGCAGGTCCGTACCAGAGGAAGAAGGGTTCATCGGCATGTGTGTCGATGAAGTCCGTGACCGGGGCCATGGTTGTGCGGCCAATCTCATTGCCGGAGCCTCCCATAAAAGTGAAAAACCAGCGATCACCTAATTCCGCGCCATCCCGCCAGGTCCATGATCCCGTCATACCGTGCGTGAACCCACCATGCGCGTAGGATTGTTCCCACCACTTCCCGCTTTGATGAGAGGCATATCCGGCCTCGGATAGAAGACGCGGCAAAGTCGGCATCTGTTCGATCGCCGACGTCACATATTGCTGTCGCAGCAGCCGTTGCTCGGCTGGCGTATCGGCGTCATCAGGTAAGGACGTCGCCGCCATTTCCGCATCCGCAATGGCTTCAGAACGGGTTTCATACTGATCGGGATAAAGCCCCGTAATCAGGGACTGCAATGTCGGGCGGCAATAATTGGATGATGCGTGGCCGAGCTCGAACACCATGCCGCCATTGCCGAGCATATCCATATTTGGGGTGATAACATTCTCGTCACCGAGAAAGCCGAGATAGGGCCAGCCAAGGTCGTCCGCGATAATCAGAACAATATTGGGCGGTCCGTCGGGTCGTGCCGGGGTAACGGTTCGGTCGATCGTCCCGGCGACCGTATCATTATAGACGCCCCCGAAATCGAACGCCTCTTGAGGACCTGTCTCACTGACGGGCTGTTGGGAGCAAGCTGCGAGCAGAAAAAGAGCGGATACCAGCATCCAGTTCGATATCATTGGGCCCTCCAGACTGACTTTTGTGGTCAAGAGAGACAGAATGAACGCAAAAAGCAATCAGGAATTATGCAAATTCTTGCAGCGCGGAGTCATCCAAGAACAGGGCCATTCAAGAAAAGGGCTATCGAAGAAAGGTACGGTGCGACGCCGTGCGACTGGGAGGGGGAAAACGCACGGCGCCGCTTTGTTGGCGGTCGGCTCACTTCAAGGGGAGGGAAGGGGGCCGGTTCGCTCAACTCCTATTTAGGCAGCTTTCTTCTTGCTGCCAGTTTTCGAGTCGATTAATTTTCCGCCACGTTGCGCGCCGCCAATTTCGATCTTGCGCGGTTTCAGGGCTTCCGGCAGCTCGCGCTTGAGCGAGATGACCAGCAGGCCGTTCTCGAGCTGAGCATCTTCGACGAAGACATGATCGGCCAGCTGAAAGCGGCGTTCGAAGCCACGTTCGGCAATGCCGCGATGCAGATAATCAAGATCGTCATTGTCGCCCTGGTCCGCAATGCGGCCCGTAATGGTCAGGCGGTTCTGCTCGGATTCGATGCTCAGATCCTCATCGGAGAAACCAGCAACGGCGAGTTCGATGCGGTAGGCATCGTCCGACAGGCGCGCCACATTATAGGGCGGATAGCTGGCCGTGTTGCCGGCCTGTGCGCTGGCCGCGTCGATCAGGCCCGCCATGCGGTCAAGACCCACAAAGGAGCGGTAAAGGGGAGAAAGGTCATAGACCCGGTTCGTCGTTCTCATTTTGACATCCTCTTTGATAAGCAATGCAATTGATGATGAATGCACGGCCCATCATGGCGCCGTGCAGATCAAGAGATGGGAATATATGCCTTGCCTTCAAGGGGGCGATTGCGTCCTCCTGCAGTCGGCCCTCTCTTGTATTTTATAATCCAGCCTCTAAGCGACTGTCGTAGTTTTTCGCTGGAAGGATATGCCGCATGAAACGTCTGCTTTTACTCTCTGCTATGGTTCTCGCTGCCTGTAGTGGTGACGCGCCTGCCGATCCGGCGACGGGGGCGTCTGTCGCCGAAATGCCAGCAGCCGAAGCGCCCGCTGTCGAAGCGCGCCTGACCCTGGCGGACACGATCGCGCATCCACGCCGGGCCGACGACGCGGCGCGGGACCGGTTCCGCAATCCGGCTGAGACGCTCGCATTCTTCGATGTCGGGCCAGGACAGACCGTGGCTGAAATCTGGCCGGGCTGGTACACACCCATAATTGCCCCCTATCTGGCGGATAATGAGGGCACCTATGTCGCCGTCCTGTTCCCGGAAGGGCTGACCGAGGGGCTGGATAATCGTGTTCAGGCGTTCAAGGACCGCTACGCCGATACCGATACGTTCGGCACGATCGAATATGGCAGCTTTATCGGCGGCGCCGTGAATGATGAGCCCGTGCCCACGGCATTGAGTCTGGCAGACAATAGCGTCGATACGATCCTCACGTTCCGCAACGTGCATAACTGGATGGGTCGCGGCTATGCGGAGGAGGCGTTCTCTGAATTCTACCGCGCCCTGAAGCCGGGCGGCACGCTCGGCGTAGTCGAACACCGCCTGCCGGAAACGCGGGTGCAGGATCCGCGCGGCGCGTCTGGCTATGTGCAGGAGAGCTACATGAAGGCTCTGGCTGCCGATGCCGGGTTCGAATTTGTCGAAAGCTCGGATGTGAACGCCAATCCACTCGATACGGCGGATCACCCGATGGGAGTCTGGACCCTGCCGCCCCGCTCGCGCCTGCCGGAGCCCGGCTCGGCGGATGCCAACGGGTTCGATTCCGAGCTTTACAAGAATATCGGCGAATCGGACCGCGCAACCCTTAAATTCCGCAAACCGGAATAGATCGGCCGAAACAGGCCTCATCCGTGATGAATGGGGCCCTGCACGAAATTAGGGCTTGGCGGGTCCGTGGCCGGTCCCCATATAGCCCGAACACACGAATGACTGGAGTTTCCCATGGACAATGAAGCAATCGCCACACGCATGACAGAGGCGCTCGAAAAGGCCGGTGGCCTCGACAAATCGGTTAAGTTCGATTTCGGCGGCGACGGGTCGATCTATGCGCACGGAACGGATGCGGAAGTCGATTCCGACAAGGAAGCCGATTGCACGATCAGTGTCGACAAGGATGATTTCATCGCGCTGGCTGAAGGTAATCTCGATCCGATGATGGCCTTCATGTCCGGCAAGCTGAAGGTTGCGGGCGACATGAGTGTCGCCATGGGCCTGCAGAACATCTTCTCCAACATGTAAGCGCTCTGTCGCGCGGCGACGCGTCGCCGCGCGATGACTGTTTATGCTCGATTTCGAATCGGCGGACCTGATCCAGCCGGGCGGACATACGGTCCCCCGCGGGCTGGATACACGGCTATCCCTCTATTTTCTCGACCGTCCCGCAGGCAGCCATGGGGCGGCTCAGCGTCTGCGCGTCATGATAGCGACTCACGATACGGATGGCGAGCCGCGCGGCACCATCATTTTCTCGCCGGGCCGCACGGAATTCATCGAAAAATATCTGGAGTCGATAGCCGATCTGACGGCACGCGGTTTCTGGGTCGTGATGGTTGATCCGCGCGGGCAGGGTCTGTCAGATCGTCTGCTGGAAGATCGTATTAGATCCTATGTCGCATCCTTCCAGGATTATGCCGACGATATTGGCTGGGTGGCCGACACGCTCGCCCCGCACTGTCCCAAGCCCTTCATCGCCATGGGGCATTCCATGGGCGGCACGATCATGTTGCAGGCTGTGCTGACCGGCGCGCTTAATCCGTCGGCCGTGATCTGCTCGGCCCCGATGCTCGATCTCATCGATGTTGATAGCGGTCTGCTGCGCGGCTCGATCCGGGCGCTCTCCGCCATGGGGCTGGCGAAGCGCAATCTGCCCTTTCAGAAACAGCGCGGCGGCATGCCGCTCTCTTTTGCCGATAACAAGCTGACATCGGACCGGGACCGCTACCGTCGCTGGGCTGCTTTCTTCCAGGACACGCCGCGCCTGAGGGTCGGCGAGCCGACATTCGGCTGGATCGCGGCGGCACTGAACGGCATGGCCTTCGTCAACCGTAATGCCGGGCAGCTCGGTGTACCGGGCCTGATGGTTGCTGCGGGTGGGGATCAGATTGTCGATCCTGTGGCGATCGAAACGTTCGCCCTGCGCAGCGGTTGTGATTTTCATGTCGTTCCGGGGGCCAAGCATGAACTGTTTCTGGAACGCGACGCGATGCGCAATGAATTTCTGGAACGGATCGACCAGTTTCTGGACGATCAGGCGCTGTAACGCGGATCGTATGACGCATGTGCTTGGCGTGACAGGCCGGGCTGTTAGATGCGTTTATCCGACATGACCGCACTATCCCCTCATATTGTGATTATCGGCGCGGGTCTTATCGGCCTGTCCTGCGCGGACTCGCTGCTGAGCGCAGGGATGGAGGTCACGCTGCTCGAAGCGCGTAGTGGCCCGGTTCAGGGAGCCAGCTTTGCCAATTCCGGCATGATCCACCCCTCGCAGTCGGGCGGCTGGGCGCAGGCCTTTCCGGCACCGGATGCCGGACAGTCGATTCGCGACTTCGCCCTGAAGTCCCGGGATCTTCTGGAGCGACGCATGGACTCGCTGGGTCTGAAGGCGATGCGCGCGCGGCCCCGCGGCTGTTATCAGCTATTTGATACGGACATGGCGGCACGACAGGCGCAAGCCGATTACGCGGCGCGGCAAATCCAGGCCAATCCGGTGACGGATCCCGTCTCGACCTTCTCGCGTCCGGGGCTCTATTTTCCCGATGACCGATCCGGCGATGCCCGCGCCTATGGTCGTGCGCTCGCCGAATCGGTGCAGGAACGCGGCGGCCTGCTGATTACGGATGCGACAGAGGTCAGGCTGCATCGCCATGGCGGCAGCCGGGTCGGGGTTCGCCTGGGAACACACAGGTTCAAGGCTGATCATGTCATTATCGCCTGCGGCGCGCAGTCGCCGGCCTTGCTCGCTCAACTGGGTCTGACCCTGCCGGTCGTGCCGATTCGGGGGTGGGCGGCGGACTTCGCCAGACCGGATAAGATCGATCTGCCGCGTATTCCGGTCATGGATGTCCAAACACGCTCCGCCTTCACACCGTTTCGCAACCGGATCAGACTGTCCGGGACGCTGGGGGAGGCGTCGGCGGCCCCTTTGCTGGCAAGGTGGGCGGATATTCTGCCTGTGTCGATGCAGACATTGGGAGCGCCGCTCCAAATCTGGTCGGGACTGCGGCCCGTGTCGCAAACAGGCGCGCCAATTATCGGGCGAGTCGCCGACGGTTTGTGGGTGAATGCGGGTCACGCGCATATGGGATGGACATTATGTGCAGCATCCGGGCGGTTAATGAGCGATCTGATTGCCGGCAAAGCGGTCGAAAACAGTTTCGATTACACTGCAACCTGATCGTCCTGATTGGCCGATAATGCCCATGGCAGCGGCGTTTGCACGACTTAAGCACAAAGCTGTCCACAGGCGGGGTCAGGGCGAAGATGCAGATATCTGCACACAAGGCTTGCGTTCCCAGCGGCAGGCCCTACTTAGCGCTCGTCGCAAGGCACTGGCCCACACGGGTCGTGACGGGCGGCCGCCCCCAGTCTCCGAATGACGAATGCCGCTTCTGGCGCGCTGAACTCTTTCATGCGGAAACGTGTTGACTGGATCCTTGAAAAACTGTCATAGACGCTTCCCCGCGAAGTAACGGACTGTTTTTCGCTGACATCTTCAGAGCGTGCGGCGCGAGCCAAACAATCTGCAGATTGATGCAAAAAAGGTGTTGCATTAGGAAATTCGATTTTCTAAGTAGCGCGCCTCGCTGAAGACGAGATAGTCTTCACGGCGAAAGCCATGCGAGGGGGTCTCCTTCGAGAGACCTTTTGTTTTGGGTGGAAACCAGTGGTTTCGACCCGAGCTGTTTGACATCGTGAATATTGGGAAGAGAGACGCAGGCGGCGTTTGGCGGCGCGCAGATCCGGTAACGGACTGCAACACTTGTCGAACGTCACAAGACGTTTCTTTTCATGAAGTTACGATCGCTTGGTCGGTTTACCGCAAGGTAGATACGATTAGGTACTCGTGATTTCTTTGAAACGCACAAACGCTGTAGGTCTTCGGACCTGCAACGTCAGTGATAAATGTGACGGTCAGACGCT